>JAESSR010000014.1 GCA_016764015.1 Phycisphaerales bacterium | reverse complement strand
GGCGCGACCGGAATCTACGGCCCATACATCAACGGCATCCCCGCAAACAAAATCAACGGGATCGGGACTATCCGCCGAGATGGTGCCGCTGCGGGTGCCAACACGCACGGTTGGCGATATGACACGCCAACAGGGCGCATCGAACCTGACCACCTTGCGGGGGCTACAGGGTATAAAGCAACCAGCGATACCGTGAAAAAGGTCACCGATAATCTCATCAAAGACCTCGGCGGCTAACTCACCCTCAGCTTGGGTGATCCCTAGAATACAGAGCAATGACTTCTCCCCCCTCTTCCCCCACCATTGTGCTCTATGACGGCTGGTGCTCACTGTGCTGTGCGAGTGCGGACAAACTCCGCAAGCTCGACAACAGCCGCAATCGGCTCAAGATGGTTGACCTCCGTCAAGAATCAAAGCTTCTTGAGAAACACAATCTCGATCCAAGCGAAGTCCGGCGGGTGATGCACACGATCACGCCTGACGGGCAAGTCCATCTCGCAATGGATGCCCTTCGGCACGCCATGACTGCGGTCGGGCGAGGGTGGATGATCAACTGGACCAAGCTCCCGATCATCCGATGGATCACTGATCCGTTGTATCTGTGCTTAGCTCACAATCGGCTCCGCTGGTTTGGCAAATCAAAGTGCTCTGACGATGCGTGTTCGATCGATCAAAGCTCGGATTAATCTTCGAGGATGGATTCGATGGTGAGCTCGCCGAGGATTGTTTTTGAACCGGGCAGGCGTTGGCGATCTCTTTGAGCCGAGCGCGTTGTTCGTCACTTAGGTCGCCGGTGAAGCTGATCGAGATGTCAATATGCTCCGGGTTCCCCCGACCGTTTGGGCGAGAGTGTTCGAGATCAAGCCGGACAGATTCCAATGGCCAACCCTTGCGATCGGCGTACATGCGTATGGTGATTGCTTTGCATGCTCCGAGTGAACCGAGCAGGATTTCGTATGGATTGGCAGCTGTATTGGTCGCGTCCATGTCTGTGGGTTCATCGACATAGAAGGTGTGCTCTACGCCGGTGCATTTGGTGCGGTATTTGTCTTTGCCGATGTTGACGGTTGCGGTGTGTGTACTCATGCTTGATGATAAACCTCATCGGGGAGAATAGGTACGAGGTACAAGACTGGAATAAAGATTGAAGGCGATTGCCATACCTGATATACTCCTGACATGGAAATAGCGATCTTTGTATTGGGTGCGTTGGCACTGGGTTTTGGGGCTTGGGTGTTTGTGCTGATTAAGGCACAGGGTGGGCTGCGCGATGCGCAGGCGGCTTTGAGTGATGAGGCAGCCGATGCGAAGGGGGAGCGGGATTTGCTGTCGGCGGAGAATGCTCGGCTGATCGAGGAATCCAAGCGTGTTGGGGGCGATCTCTTTGAGGCCAAAGCCAAGGCGGAGGAATCTGGCGAGCGGGTGGTTTCGCTGTCGGTGGAGATCGCGGAGATCAACGAACGGCTCAGCGGCGCGGAGAAACGGTATCAGGATTTGGTGAATGATGAGAAGCGGCTGGTGGAATCGTTTGAGGCGATTGGCGGAAAATCGTTGCGGGCAAACCAGGAGGCGCTCTCGAAGTTCTTGACGGATCGGTTAAAGGATGCGGACAAGTTGTCGCAGGCGGAACTTGACGAGCGGAAGGTGGCGATTGAAGCGTTGGTCAAGCCGATCAGTGAGACGCTGCACAAGACGCGCGAGCAGTTGGTGCAGCTTGATGAGCGGGTGCGGGCTTCGGGGGAATCGAATCAATCATTGAAAGAAGAAACACAACGGCTGACCAAGGCGTTGTCGCGCCCGGAGATTCGGGGGCAATATGGAGAGATCCAGTTGCGCCGGGTGGCTGAGCTTGCGGGGATGACGGGGTATTGTGATTTTACCGAGCAGGTGTCGGTCCGTGATGAGGATGGGCAGTTGCAACGCCCGGACATGATCGTCACGCTGCCCAATGAGCGGATTATCGTCGTTGATGCGAAGGCGAATATTAATGCGTACATCGAGGCGGTGAACGCGCCCACTGACGAGGAACGCGAGCGGCAGATGGATCGGTTCGCCCGGCATATGACTGAGCAGGTGAAGAAGCTGGCGGATAAAAAGTACTGGTCGTTGTTTGATGGGAATAGTGCTGAGTTTGTGGTGATGTTTGTGCCTGGGGATCACTTTATTGATGCGGCTCTCGCGCGGAATCCGGATTTGCTCGACATCGCGGCTCAACAAGGTGTGATTATGGCGTCGCCGAGCACGCTTATTGGGTTGTTGCGGGCGGTGCATGTTGGGTGGCGGGAGCAGTCGTTGACCGAGCAGGCACGCGAGTTGTTTATCCTCGGCAAGGAACTGCACGACCGGGCGGCGACGGCGTTCGAGCATGCGGGCAAGCTGGGGGATTCGATCCGGCAGAGTGTCGAGCGGTACAACAAGCTGGTGGGGTCGATTGATTCGCGGATGATGCCGACGCTCAAGAAGTTTGAGGATGCGGGGGCGAAGAGCGGGAAGGCGTTGGTTGAGCCCAAGCGGGTTGAGGGGGAGTTGCGGCTGTTGGCGGGGGGTGAAGAGGGGGAGTAGAAAAAGGAACTCGATGTGTTATCTTATGGTTTTTTCTCGTCCTGTTTCTGTCGAACTCTTGCCAATAGCTGGAATTCTAATTCATCAATTTTTTTAAGGTCTCTCACAAGCTCTCTGTCATCTTTCCACAGGACAATCGCAAGATACACGGAAACTCCGCCGACAAATGCAGTACCCGAAATACGCCTAATTGAGACGCTCCCAACTCCAATTATTCGAGTCTGTATAAATACTGCAAACAAACTGAACGCGAGAGCTGACGCAATCAAAAGCCCTGTTGTCCGTAGCAAAATACGCAACTTCGATGGCCTGTCGTAATTGAAAAGTTTTTCTCCCGATACGCCTAGCAACCAAAAAGAAACAGCAACCACAAATGGGGACATATCGATCATTAGCTTGGCGTACGATCCGAGAGTTGCGTATTCATTTGCAAGGCCAGTTAGCATATTGATATTATCTTAGGCGATGCACATTCGAGATTTTTGGCCGCATCGAAAACCATTGAATAGCAAGGAAAATACAAAAGATGAAAAAACCGAAAAGGAATAAAGAGCACTACTGCGCCGGGGACGGCGAGTCGTGGCACCGGGATGGGTTATTTGGGCGTATAGAATGGTCGATAGAGTTGTGAGGAGATCCTTGATATGCGTATGAACTTGAATGCTGTGGCTTTGGTGTGCTTGGCCAGCGGAGTTGCTGTCGGCGGGGAGCCGACGGTGGTTGTGTATACCAATGCGGCGGTGTATACCGTGAACCCAGATATGCCTTGGGCGGATGCGGTGGCGTTTGATGGGAATGTAATTATTGCCGTTGGCAATGAAGCGGATGTGCTGGCGGCTGCGGGTTCGAGTTATAAGCTTTGTGATCTTGGTGGGCTGATGGTGATACCAGGGTTTCATGATGTGCATACGCACACGCTCGAGGCGGGCGTGAATGCGGACATGTGTTTCTTGCCTCCGTTTCGGTCGTTGAACTTTTATGCGAATCGAGTTGCGACTTGCGCATCGCAAGATGGCGGCGTAGGTTGGGTTCGTGCGGCGGGGGCATCGCTTGATAAGTTGAGCTTTGGGGCGACGCTGCCTGTGGATTTTTTGGATAATGCTGTGCCAAATCGCCCGGTCATTGTGATTGATTACCTTGGGCATGCGGTGTGGACGAATAGCTTGGGGCTCGCTGCGGCGGGGATTGATGCGAACACGCCTGACCCACAGGGCGGGATTATTGGGCGGGCACCGGATGGTCGATTGACCGGAATTTTGTATGAAGATGCACAGCAGATCTTGCGAGATGCCGCGGCGTTTACGCAGGAAGAATATTACCAAGGGTTGTTGGTCTCGCTTGGCGAACTGGCGAGCAACGGGATTACTTCGGTGAGTGATGTCGGCGGGTATTGGACGCGCGGAGATCATCTCGCATGGGGACAGGCATTGGCAGAAGGAACGCTAACAGCCCGAGCGAGCAATGCGTTATATGTGTATCCCGGGCTAGATATGAATGATCAACTTGCGACGCTGGGCGGATTGTTTTCGAATGATCCGAACAGTTTGCTGCGGTTTAATACGGCAAAGATGTACACCGATGGGATATTCGACTATGGCACGGCGGCGATGATTGCACCTTACAATACAGCGCCGAATCCGGATTGGCCTTCTGGGTTTCCGTACTTTGAGCAGGCAACACTTGAGGCTTTGAGTGTGGCGTTGCATCAGATTGGGTTCCAAATTGCCTATCACACGATTGGTGATGATGGGGTTCGGATGGCGCTCGATGCGGTGGAGGCGATTCATCAGATTGACCCAAACGCTGGCGATCGACACCACCGGACGACGCATAACTATCTGATTGCCAATGTCGATCGAGCCAGGTTTGCGCAACTTGGTGTGACGGCTGATTTCCAGTTGTCGCCTGATTCGATTGATCCGGGGTATGCGAGTTATCTGTTCCAGTTTATTGGTTTGCGATCGAGTCAAATGTTGCCTTTGGGGAGCATGATTTCGGCGGGTGCGCATACGACGCTGAGTAGTGACTGGGACGCTGGGCCGTTGTCTCCTTTAGGGACAATTGAGCGTGGGCTTCGGAGGCAGAGCGAGGGGATAGCGGATCTCGCGACGGCAATCGAGCTTCACACGATCAACGGGGCAGAGGTATTGAACCAGGCTGATCTGGTTGGATCCATCGAGATTGGGAAGCTTGCAGATTTGGTGGTGCTGAGCCGAAACTTGTTTGATATTCCGGTGACACAGATCGATGAGACTCGTGTGATATTGACGATTGTTGATGGGGCCGAGGTGTATCGATCAGCGGATGCGGATGCGTTGATCAGTTGTGCAACTGCTTGTTCAGCGGATTTGAACGGAGATGGGGCGTTGAACTTCTTCGATATTTCTGCGTTTCTCGGTGCGTTTGCCAAAGGAAACCCAGTTGCAGATTTTACGAATGACGGGTTGTTTAACTTCTTCGATGTGAGCGTGTTTTTGCAAGCGTTCAATGCTGGATGCCCATAAATTGATGTAGTTATTCCATGAAGAACATGATGGATGCTTCGCAAAGATACTCAGGTATAGGTGCCAAGCTCACAAAGACATCCTAGAAAGAGGATTCGCTCTCGGTGTTGTTTGCTTTTGCGTGACTTTTTGTTGTTTTGTGTAAATAATCTGTATCGGTTTGTTGCTCGTGTTGGCAGGTGCCTGCACTGGGCATCGATCAACATGGAGAGAGCGATGACCACTATGACTACTGCGTGCAACTATGACTTGAGTTCTTTGATTGACGCGATCAACCCGGGGCCTTTGTATCGCTCGGCGATTGAAGAGGTCGCCGAGTCGATCTGTCCGGTGATTGAATCGAACAAGGTGTATCAGCAGGCTCGGGTATTCGAGCGGCTATTGATTCCGGATCGGGTGATTCGGTTTCGGGTGGAGTGGGTCAGCGATCAGGGCGGGGTCGAGGTGAACTTTGGGTGGCGGATTGAGCATACGAATGTGCTTGGGCCTTATAAAGGTGGGCTGCGGTTTCATCCGAGTGTGACGGAGGATACGCTGCACTTTTTGGCGTATGAACAATGTTTTAAGAATGCGCTGACCGGGCAGCCGATCGGCGGCGGCAAGGGGGGATCGAACTTTAATCCCAAGGGCAAGAGTGATAATGAAGTGATGCGGTTCTGCCAGTCGTTTATGCGTGAACTCTATCAGCATATTGGAGCGTGCGTTGATGTGCCTGCGGGTGATATCGGCGTGGGCGGTCGTGAGATCGGGTATCTGTATGGGCAGTACATGAAGATTACGAAGCAGCGTGATGGCGTGATGACGGGCAAGCCCCTCGGCTTGGGGGGATTGCTTGGACGCACCGAAGCGACCGGATACGGCACCGTCACCTTCGCTGAGGAAATGCTCAAGCACAACGGCGACTCAATCGACGGCAAGCGGGTGATGATTTCGGGCTCTGGCAATGTGGCGTTGTATGCCGCGGAGTTGGCGATGGAGAAGGGCGCTCATGTCGTGACGATGTCGGACTCTGGAGGTTCGATCAGCTTTGCCAAGGGCATGACGAGCGAGCAGCTCTATGAACTCATTGAGTACAAAGAAGTTCAACGCGGTCGACTCGCCAACTGGAAGGGTGAGGGCGTGAGTTATCATCCCGAGGCTCGCCCTTGGTCGTTGGTCGATGCGGATGTCGCATTGCCATGTGCGACGCAACACGAGGTGGAGAAGGATGATGCCGCGGCACTCGTTGATCGCGGCGTGAAGGTTGTAGCCGAAGGAGCGAACATGCCTTGTACGCATCAGGCACGCAGCATATTCCATGACAAGGGTGTTGTGTTTGGGCCGGGCAAGGCGGCGAACGCCGGCGGCGTGGCGACCTCGTGCTTCGAGATGTCACAGAACGCATCGCACAGCACATGGACCAAAGAACAATCGCTCGACAAGCTGCACCATGTCATGGTTGATATCCATGAGCAGTGTGTGAGCAATGCACCGATGATCAACGGGGTAGTTGATTATGGAACAGGTGCGGATCGTGGCGGGTTTATCAAGCTCGCCGATGCGATTGTGGCGATGGGTGTGTGATTAATGAATGTAAAAAAAAGCCCCGCGCTCATTTGAGTGCGGGGCTTTTTCGTGGGAAGAAGCAAGAGGAACGCAGAGATCGCAAAGTTCACGCAGAGGTGCGGAGAAGAGCACGACTGCGGAATCAGATATCGAGGAGTCGGCCTTGATAGGTTGCAGTCCAGTCTGCCATGAATGACAGATCGGGATGCTGTTTGAATTGGGCAATGATGACGGCAACTTGTTTGTCGGCAAATGCCTTGTGATAACGAATCTCTAACTTGCCAGGCGCGAGCATGGCGGCCAGGGCGTTGCCCTTGTAGTTGTCTTCGTATGAAATATTCTCTGCTGTTTGATTACGATGCTCTTGGTGGACAGAAAAGATGATCACGCCGTGTGCGTTAAAGACCATCTTCGCAGAGAAGTATTGTTGATCGAGTAGGGGTTTGATGAAATCGGTGCCGATGATGATCATCGATTAGGCCGGGTCTGGGAGACCATCCGTTGGCATATCAGGCTCGGCATCGGGGGTCGGGTCTGGCTTTGCTTCTGGCTTTACATCGGGCGTTGGCGCCGATGGGCCCGAGCCGAGCAAATCGGCGACGGTTGAACGCTGAGGGATTCGCCCCGCATGAGTTTGTGGACTTCGTCAGCCATGAGGGTTTCGTATTTGAGCAACGCCTGAGCGACGGCTTCGACCTTGTCCCAGTTCTCCATCAGCATTCGCTCGGCGTCTTTGTAGGCTTCGTCCACGATTCGGCGGGTTTCTTCGTCGATCACACGGGCGGTGTCGTCGGAGTAATCCTTATCTGGGATAAACGATTCACGCGTGTCTTCGCCGGCGTAGTTGATGAACCCGAGTTTGGCGCTCATGCCCCATTCGAGGATCATGGCGCGAGCCAGACTCGTCACTTGCTTAATATCTGACGATGCGCCGGATGACACATCATCCATCGCTTTGGCTTCTGCGATTCGTCCGCCACAGATGACGCGCATGGTTGCGTGGAGCCATTTTAAGCCATAGCCCATGCGGTCTTTTTTCGGGGAGCGAGAAGGTCGCGCCGCCGGAGTTTCCACGCGGGATGATCGTCACCTTGTGGAGCGGGTCAGCATCCTTGAGCGTGGCTTGCAAGACGGCATGACCGGCTTCGTGATACGCGACGAGATTGTTTTCGTCCTTCTCACGGACACGCGATTTGTTGGATCGTCCAAACTTCACCTTGTCGCGTGCTTCTTCTAAATCTTCGTGCTCGATGAACTCCTTGTCGAGCATCGTTGCCGAGATTGCGGCTTCGTTGATGATCGCGGCGAGGTCTGCACCACTGAACATCGGAGTGCCTCGGGCGATTTTTTCCATGTCTACATTTGGGCCGAGCTTGACCTTTTTCGCGTGGACCTTGAGGATTTCGAGTCGCCCGGCGACATCTGGCAATGGCACCATAATCTGGCGATCGAAGCGACCCGGACGAATCAGCGCAGGGTCGAGGACATCTGGGCGGTTGGTCGCAGCGACGACGATCACGCCGTCGCCGGAGCCGAACCCGTCCATTTCGACGAGGATGGCATTGAGTGTTTGTTCTCGTTCGTCGTTGCCCCCGCCGGAGAATCCGCCGCCACGCCGACGACCGATCGCGTCGATTTCGTCAAGGAAGATAATACAAGGCGAGGCTTCTTTGGCTTGCTTGAACAAGTCTCGCACGCGAGATGCGCCAACGCCGACGAACATTTCGACAAAGTCTGAACCTGAGATTGAGAAGAATGGCACATCCGCTTCGCCTGCGATTGCTTTGGCGAGGAGGGTCTTGCCGCAACCGGGCTGCCCGCTGAGCAGCACGCCGCGTGGGATGCGTCCGCCGAGACGGGTGAACTTCTTTGGGTTCTTGAGGAACTCGATGATCTCGGACACTTCGGTCTTTGCCTCTTCGATCCCGGCGACATCTTTGAAGGTGATGCCGGTCATTTCCTTGGTCATGGTTTTATGACGCGACTTGCCAAACGAACCGATCATGCCCCCACCGCCGCCGGCTGCTTTCATGCCTCTGCCGATGAAGAACCAGATGAGCGCGATGATGAGGATGAAAGGGGCAAGCATAATGAGCCCGCCAACCCACCCTGGCTGCGGCTTATCTTTGAAGTTTCCCTCAGTGAGCGCGAAGAGTTGGCGTGCTATTTCTTCACGAGTGAAGAATGTAATGGGCACGCGCACGAGCCCGCTCTTGTTGTCATCAACTTCTGTTTGTGTGAGTTTGGCGGTGATCCCGGATTCACGAACGACGACGGAATCGGTGTCGATCTCGCCGGCTTCATAATGGCGCACGAACTGCTCGAAGGTGATCTCAGCGCCCTTATCTGCGCTCGAGAGGAACATGACAAGCATCAGCACCATGAGCATAATCGCGAAGAACCCAAACATGCCCTTGCCCTGCTTGGCAGGCGGCGTGCCGGGCTTGTTGCCCTTTGGATCCTTGGGATCGTTCTTGTCGTTCTGGTTCTTTGTAGGCTTCTTGTTGTTGTCTGACATATGGAATGATTTCGTGGGTTGTTTTCAGCTTGATCTGCCTGCATGCACAAGCCGAGGCTTTGGAAAATCTTTGGATTCGAATCCAATTTAGATTCGGTGCTTTCTATCTCTATATCGGGTTTTCGAGACTAAATATTTCATCACAGTACGATACCGATGCCAAGTAATCCGGTTTCAAAATCGAACGGATTCAATAGTAGCTCCGCTAGGGTCAATACGCCCGAAACAGACACAGGGATCGCCCATTGCCAAGTCTCATGCAGTTATTTGTCGATTCTTACCAGCCCGAACGCATCTCAGAGATGACATCACGGGCGAGCTCGTCGATGACGGCCCGCTGACCGTTTTCGAGCCGATCGCCCACATTCCGGCTCGGCGAGAACACCGCCGAAGCAGAATACCCGTCGCGGGCAACGATGATGTCACCAGAACGGTTATCCCGCCATTCAAAGCGGATGGTAATTCGGGTCGCCTGCTCCTGAACAAGCCCGGTTTGTGGATCGTCAGAAAGCAACAAGAGCTGCGTATCGGTAATCACCCCAACAAGGGTGGTATCTGCACGATCCGTTGCTCCAATATGCCAAGGGGTCCGCCGTTGGACCTCTTTGATGAGCGACTCAGTGAGTTGAACCTCAAGCCCACGCGAGGTTGTTTCGTTGCGGAAAATCGGAATCGCGATAGACTGGATCGATTCGTCGAAAGTAGAGCCAAATGAATATCCCTGTGAAGGGTCGGTTGCACATCCCGTAACGAACACACACATGAACAACGAAATAAGTAAGGCGGATGCTTTGATCACGGGGAGGCTTCCTCGACGGTTGATTCTTCATCTTCGATCACAAGCCATCCCTGATCGAACATAATATCGAGCGCTTCGTCCGCGGCATCGGTCGCGGGATGACGACGGATTAATCGTGCAAGGTAAAACCGCGTCGAAGTGATGTCGTCAACCCTGAGGTACCAGCGGGCGGTATCGAGCACCTGCTGAGCTGCAGATTCGTCTATCCAAGCATCGAGCCCGTCTGCGATGCCCGAGCGGATAGACTCACCGGGAAACTGGCGTTGGTATTGTTCGATGAGCAACTTCGCATCGAGCAAGCCCGCCCCGTCGTAGCGAGGCCCTTTAAACCGTGCGATATTCGCTTCGATCTCGCGGAGCATCGCCCGGCGGACCTGATCTGACTTGGGGTAGTTATCGCGGAAAATTGAGTACATCTCGGCGGCGAGCTTGAGCTCTCGCCTTGAGTAATAATGGTCAGCCAGAGCCATCGCTGCCTTTTCAGCAAGCTGTGAGCCCGGGACGCGCTCTTGGGTGCGGATTAAGAGTTCTTCGCCGGTTGGGCGGGCGTTCTCATAACGCATCCCCAGAAACCGTCGGCGGAGCCCATTGATATAGTCGTTGCCGATGTGGAACTCTTGCTCAACCGCTTTGAGAAAATAAGGCGAGGACGGAAAATCGCGGATGACGGCTTCAAAATCAAAGAGTGATTTGTACTCACGCCCACGATCGACCTTCGCGACCCCGCGGAGGTAGTATGCTTGGGCGATCAGATCGTTGCGGGTTCGTTTGTTGCTGTCGAGCCATTTCGTCAAGATGCCTTGGGCTTTCTTGGCTCTACCCTCAACGAGATAGCGGGTTGCATCGGCCATCACCGCTTCATCCGAGCCCGGCTGGGGGGCTTGGGTCTGGGCCCAATCACCAGAATCTTCGAGTTCAAACTCCGAAGACTGCGCCAGAGTCGATGTTGAGAACCCCAGAGAGAGGATCAACGACGCGAGCGTGCACACAAAAGAGGTTGGCATATTCATGAAAATCATTCCTGTTGAGATTTCAATAGGATAGCGTCAACAGCGAGCCGATGCACCGGATCGGACGACTAAACTCCCTCTATGGGCAACAAAGCAACCAATCAAGCTGGCAAGGGCTCGAAGTCAAGCGAGAAAGATCTCTTGCGCGAAGCAATGAGGCTCGAAGCCCAAGGCAGGCCCAGAGAAACCCTCGCGATTGCCCGTGATCTTGTCAAACGCAATCCTGCATGGGCTCATGCGCATTATGCGGTCGGATCAGCCTTGTGCGCCCTAGGGATGCTTGATGAATCTGATTTGGCGCTCAAAAAGGCGATCGTCCGCAATGACAAGGTCGCCGGATTTTTCGCTCGCCACGCCGAGGTGCTCAATCGGCTTGGACATCACGAGCAGGCGGTTCAAGCGATCGAAGCTGCACTTACACTTACGCCAGACGACCCACGGATTCTTGTCGTCCAATCGATGGTGCTTCGGCTCGCTGGCAAAGCCGAAGAGGCCTATGAAAACCTCGAAAAAGCGATTGAATCTGGATGCGATGATCCAAATCTTCGCTCGACCCACGCGACCCTCGCCGGGCAGACCGGTCGGCTCGATCAAGGAATCGCTGATCTGGAACAGTTGGTTCAAGAAGCCGAGCAGAGGGTATGGGTTGACAAGTTCATGCACTCCGCGTTTTTGATGCATCTGAGCCGACTCTACGATCAAGCCGGGAGATATGAAGATGCGTTCAATGCTGCCAGAGCAGGCGCTGAGATGCGCCAAACCGGGTATGACCCAGATGAAATCCAGGCGGTCTGCGAGGATCGCATCCGGGTGTGGTCGAGCGAGATGATCGCAAAGCTCCCCCGCTCACGCGTTAAATCAGAGAAACTCGGTTTCATCTTGGGCATGCCTCGCTCGGGAACGAGCCTGATCGAGCAGATCATCGCTTCGCACCCGCGCGGATTCGGGAGCGGCGAGCTGCTCGAAACATCCATGGCCAGCCGAGAGCTGGGCGAACCGACAACGCTCCAGCCTAATCGGATGGATGTTGTTGAGCAGCTCAAGCAAGCATCGCTCGATCGCTACGCCCGTAAGATTGTCAAGGCGATGGAGAAAGCCGCGGGAAAAGGGATCGAACGCATCACCGACAAGCTGCCCAATAACTATGAGCATGTGGGGATGATCAACCTGCTCTTCCCCGATGCAAAGATCATCCATTGCAAACGAAACCCCCTCGACACCTGCATCAGTTGTTTCTTGCTCGACTTTGTAGGCGATCGCAACCACGGGTACACCTACAACCTCGCTCACCTCGCACGCCAGTACCGAATCTACGAGCAGTACATGAACCACTGGAAGCAGGTGTCCCCTATCGAGATGCTCGAAGTCGATTATGAAGACCTCGTCGCGAACCCGGCTGATGGTGCCAAGGGGATCATGGAATATATTGGTTTAGAGTGGGACGATCGGTGCGCCAGTTCGCACGAAACCAAGCGGGCGGTGAGTACGCTCAGCAGTGATCAGGTGAGGAAGCCGATGTATACGAGCTCGGTTGGGCGGTGGAAGAACTATGAGCCTTGGATTGGGGAGTTGGTTGAGGGACTAGGGACTGGCCACTAGGGACTAGGGATTGGGGAGAGAAGAGGAGCAAGAGGAACGCAGAGGGCGCAAAGATCACGCAAAGGTGCAG
>JAESSR010000013.1 GCA_016764015.1 Phycisphaerales bacterium | reverse complement strand
GACCCTGCTTGCCCTTGATCATATCGGTCAACGACTTGAGCGCACGGCTCGACGAACCCAGCACCGGGCGACGACAGCGGTTGTTATCAAACAACGCATCGACCGCCTGCTGGAGCATCCGTTTTTCATTTCGGATGATCACATCGGGCGCGTTGAGGTCCATCAGCTTCTTGAGCCGGTTGTTGCGGTTGATAATCCGACGGTACAGATCATTGAGATCGCTCGTCGCAAAATTGCCCGATTCGAGCAGCACCAACGGACGAAGGTCCGGCGGGATCACCGGGATCACATCCATCACCAACCACGCCGGATCATTCTCAGAGAACCGAACCTGCTCGACAAGCTTGAGCCGCTTGGCAAAGTCCTTGGTTTTCTGCTTGCTACGGGTCGCCGCCAACCCAGCGCGGATCTCCGCGGCCACTTCGCCAAGGTCCAACTGATCGATCAACTCGCGGATCGCATCGGCGCCCATCATCGCACGGAACTCGTTGCCGTACTGGTCGAGCGCAGCGCGGTGCTCGTCCTCGGTCAATACCTGCTTGTAGGTCAGCTCGGTGTCGCCGGTTTTGGTGACAACATAATCCTGGTAGTAGATGATCTTCTCAAGATCCGAGGTCTTCATCGCCAGCAGCGTGCCGAGGCGCGATGGCATGGACTTGAAGAACCAGATATGCACCGCCGGCGATGCAAGATTGATATGCCCCATCCGCTTGCGCCGCACACGCGAGTGCGTCACCTTGACGCCACAGCGATCGCAGATGTACCCCTTGAACTTGGTCCCGCGGTACTTGCCGCACGAGCATTCATAATCTCGCTCAGGACCAAAGATCCGTTCGCAGAACAGACCTTCCTTCTCGGGGCGGTATGTCCGGTAGTTAATCGTCTCCGGCTTCTTCACCTCGCCGTACGACCACGCACGGATGTCGTTGGGCGACGCAAGGGTGATCTTCACCGAGGAGTAATCATTTACGCGTTCGTATACGCTTTCAGGTGTCATATCTGTATGCCTCTCAAAAGGAGGTTGAAGTTTCGTTGTCCAGCCACGCTCAGATCGTCAATCAAACAATCACAACAGGCTGCCGCCCTCGAGTTGTTTCTTCTCGAGTGTCAGGTTCATCCCAAGACCCTTGAGTTCGTTGCAAAGAACATCGAACGCCACAGGCATCCCGGCCTCAAGCTTGTTCGTGCCCTTCACCATCGACTCATAGATCTTGGTACGACCCTCAACATCGTCCGACTTCACAGTCAGCAGTTCCTGCAAGATATAGGCAGCCCCGTAGGCTTCAAGAGCCCAGACTTCCATCTCACCAAATCGCTGACCACCGGTCCGTGCCTTACCACCCAACGGCTGCTGGGTAATAAGTGAATACGGCCCCGTCGCACGAGCATGGATCTTGTCATCGACAAGGTGATGCAGTTTGAGCAGGTACATAAACCCGACCGTCGTCTTCTGATTAAACGGCTCGCCCGTGCGTCCGTCATACAACTGAACCTTGCCACCCGCAGGCATCTCGGCGAGCAACTCGCGAGGGTGCGGCCAAGTGCCCGCTTCTTCGCAATCTGCCCATCGTTTGCGGCAGTACGCATTAGCTTCTTCAACCGCTGCGTGAATCTCAGATTCCTTCGCACCGTCGAATACCGGGGTCACCGCTTGGAAACCAAGCACCTGAGCAGCCCACCCAAGGTGAGTCTCAAGGATCTGCCCAACATTCATTCGCGAAGGCACGCCCAGTGGGTTCAAAAGAACCTCAACCGGTGTCCCGTCGTCCATGAACGGCATGTCCTCTTCAGGAACGATTCGGGCAATCACACCCTTGTTCCCGTGACGACCAGCCATCTTGTCACCAGCGGACAATGTCCGCTTGGTGGCGATGTAGACCTTGACCATTTCGAGCACGCCATTGGGCAAGTCATCGCCACGCTTCATGTGCGAGACTTTGCGTTGCTTCTCGGCTTCGACCGCTTCGATTCGTGGCCAGTATTGGCGATAAATCATCTCGGCTTCTTCCTTCGTGTCCTTGGATCCCTTGATCCACTTGACATTGAAGGTCTTCACCTGCTCGATGATGACTTCAGGAATATCAGATGCACCAACCTTCTGGCGGGTCATCGGGTCAACCATCTCGGTGCCAACTACTTCGTTGATCGCTTCGGTCATCTCTTTAAAGAGCTTGATCGCAGCGCCATCTTGCTCGGCTTCATACGCGGCCATGTCGAGCTTGAGTGCCTTCTTCTGCGCTTCGTTCATATGAACCCGGCGAGAGAACTTACGCGTGTTGATCACGATGCCGTTGGTGCCAGCGCTGACTTCGAGTGAATCGTTCTTCACATCTTCGCCCGCACGACCAAAGATCGCATGGAGCAGCTTCTCTTCTGGTGTCAGCTCGGTCTTGCTCTTGGGCGAAACCTTACCAACAAGAATATCACCAGGTCCAACACGAGCACCAACACGGATCACACCAGATTCATCAAGGTTCCGGAGCATCCGCTCCGAAACATTGGGAATATCGCGGGTGAACTCTTCGCGTCCGAGCTTGGTCTCACGGACCTCGACATCGTACGCATTGATATGAATGCTTGTGAACGCATCGTTTTTGACGAGCTTTTCGGAGATCACGATCGCGTCTTCGAAGTTGTACCCGTCGAAGGTGTTGAACGCAACCATTGCGTTTCGACCGATGGCGAGTTCGCCATGGAGTGTCGAAGCACCGTCAGCGATTACCTGACCTTCCTTGACCTTCTGACCCTTCTTGACGATGGGTTTCTGGTTCTGGCAGGTGCGCTCGTTGAGACCAACAAACTTACGGAACACATACTCATCTGCGTTATCAATAATGATCCGCATCGCATCGACATAGGTGACGGTGCCGCCACGCTTCGCCTTGACAAGCATGCCGGAGTATTTACCGACTTCTTTTTCCATGCCAGTCGCCACACAAGGTGGATCAACACGGATCAAAGGCACAGCCTGGCGTTGCATGTTCGAACCCATCAACGCACGGTTGGCGTCGTCATGTTCGAGGAACGGAATCAATGATGCCGAAATACCAATAAGTTGCTTAGGCGAAACATCGACATAGTTGACTTCTTTGGCCTTCACTTCTGCGATTTCACTATCAACACGAGCAAGGACCAGACCAGGCTTGAACTGCCCGTCCTCGTCCAACACATCGGCTGGCGCGAGCACTGAGCGAATTTCTTCGTCCGCACGCAGATTCACAACCTTCTTGGTCACCTTGCCGTCCTTGACCTCGCGGTAAGGCGTTCGCAAGAAACCGTATTCGTCGATTGTCGCATAGATACCCAGCGAACAGATCAGACCAATGTTGGTGCCTTCGGGTGTTTCAATCGGACACACACGACCATAATGAGAAGTATGCACATCTCGAACCTCGAACCCAGCACGCTTGCGGTTCAAACCGCCAGGCCCAAGTGCCGAGAGTCGGCGTTCGTGTACAAGTGTTGAGAGCGGGTTGGTCTGGTCGACCACCTGCGAGAGCTCGCTTCGTCCAAAGAAGAAATCGATCGCTGATGAAATCGATTTGGAGTTGACCAAATCCGCGATCTTGGCGACTTCTTCCGGGTCCTTCACGCTCATGCGCTCTTGGACAGTACGACGCAACTTGAGCAAACCCTTGCGGACCTCCTCCACTGCCAGCTCGTCGAGCGTACGAAGACGACGATTGCCCAAGTGGTCAATGTCGTCAACATACGCGACAGGCCGCTGAGTTTCAGGATCAAGCCTATTGCTTCGCAGGTCGAGCATGTACTGGACAACCTTAAGGAAGTCCAAGCCAAGCAGGAACAACTGATCTGGAGCGATGTCCATATCAAACTTACGGTTGATGCGGAAACGACCAACCTTGCCCAAACGATACCGGTTGCCATCGAAGAACTTCTCGTGGAAGAGCTGCTTGGCCTTCTCGACCTGAGGCGGGTTGCCCGGACGCAAACGAGAATACACCTTCAACAT
>JAESSR010000185.1 GCA_016764015.1 Phycisphaerales bacterium | reverse complement strand
TTTGGCTGGCGACGATTGCCCCCGGCGATTGGATCATTGGTCGGCATCGGAGTGAGTTTGATTTCCGCCCGGTGCGCATCGAGTGTGTCGCGGGTAAATGCATCGGGCGTTGAAACAACACGGACTTGATCTTCGCAGATGACCGAGCCGAGCGCATCATCGAAGCGCATCGAACCCTTCCAAGTCGCACGGATATGCCCGGTGGCGAGGGCATTGGGCTGGGTGTTGTCGAAGATGATGTCATGATCGAATGAGCCAGGGCCGAGGACTTCGATGGCACGATGGCGTGCATTGAGATTGATGTAATCCCCCACGATCGACGAGCCGCCTTGGGCGACCTTAGCTGGCGAGCCGAGCAGGGTCATTTTTTCGTTGACGGCGTCGATGGTAAGTGTATTTCCTTGGGCAGTTGTGCGATCAACGCCGGTGTATTTGATGCTGCCTTGGGCATCGGCTGTTTCGATTGCGATGTCGCCTTTGATATCTCGATACATAGTTGCTTCGAGATGATCGGCTTTGAGCATGGAATCGGCGTTGCGCCCGAAGGCTTGGCCATCGGCGATGAGTTTGGTGGGCTCGACGGTGTTGTTGGTGGTGCTTGGGGCAAAGTCGATTTCGACGGTTGTGCCTGAGAGCATGCTTCTTGATGCGCTTGATAGCACGCCTTGGTTCATGGTGAGTTTGGTGAGCGATTGAGCGGGCGGGAGCGATGGGTCGAGTATTGCAACGAGTGAACGAGCGCCGAGGGAGTTGCCTGCTTGCTTGGCAATGACATTGCCTTCAAAGTATGCGTTGGTGAGGCGATCAGATAGGGCATCGTTGGCTTTGGCGAGTGTGAAGGAAGCGTTGTTTTTCCACTGGATAGTTGATTGCGAATCGAGGTCTGTTGAGCCTTTGGGTGTTGATGTTATTTGGCCCCGTTTGTTGAGGGATATGTGTCCGGTGCTTAGGTCTGCTTTGAGTGATGAAGCGATGAGAGAGCCGGACTGATCGGCGGCGAGTTTGATGATGCCGACATCGGTTTGGGCGGAATCGAGTTCAATAATGGCTTGGGTTGCGTGATAGGACATTGCGAACGCTTGGCCGACGAAACCTTGGTCCGGGATTGTGAAAGTAATGCCGTTGTCTTTGTTGGCCGCTAATGACAGGGTCAAATCGTTGTCGATGAGTTGGGAAGGCAGGTCACCATCAATGGGACGAACTGAAAGTTTTCCTGACCAGGTGATGATGATGTCATCGTTTTTCTTCTGTGGATTTGATGTGGTATGTGTTGGCGACGGCGTGTTTGAAGATGTTGCAGTAGATTTATTCTGAGGATTGGTTAGTGTGGTTGATTGATCTGAAGAGGATGATTTTGCAAAGCTGATCGGCATGATGGCGTTGCTTGGTAGGCTTGAGCCGTCGAGGGCTGCCCAGAGTTCTAAGCGGTCGGCGGTTGCGTTGACTGAGCCGCCGCTTGACCGGTTGATCGCGAGGCGTACTTGGTCGTCGAGTGTGATGTGGTAGCGGTTGAAAAGATCAGCTACCAGATTAGATGGAGAATCGGAAACCACGATATCTGTTTGGGATGACGCTGCGTGCTGCTTTGCGGAGTTTGATGAGTTGCTTGATTTCGTGCTTGATGGTTGGGGTTGGCTTGGTTGAGTGATAGCCTTTGAAGTATTGTTTGTATGGATGACGATTTGATCGCCTTGAGCGACATCGATGAGTTCTACACGGTCACGGAGTTCGTTGAGGATAATGGTGAGGTCTGAACCTGCAAAATCAAACTGCTCGGAGGTGATGTTGAAGTGTCCGAGTGATCGCAGGCGGAGGTATCGGCGTTCAAACTCTACTGGTTTATCGAAGACCGCGGTGAGTTCTGGAGTTGTGATATTGTCGGCATCTGGGTGGATTTCAATGCGGATATTGCCTTCGAGTGTACCGGAATCTGGGGGCTCGTTTGGATCGGGCATGAGCATTGTGGCGAAGTCTGCGGTGATTTTTACTGCTCTGCCGTCGTTGAGATATATCCATGATTCTGGATTGTCTAGGCGGCGGCGTCCTTCGCCGATGGGCTCGAAACGATCGGCTTTGAGGGTTGCTGCGACGCGTGTGGGATCTGCTTTATCGACCATGGTGACGAGCATTGCTCCGCCGGTCTGAGTGTCTTCGATGTTTGGAATTTCGCTTGGGTCTGATGGAAAAAGATCAGCGTTGCTAGGCACTGGTTTGGGCGCACTTGATATTGCGATCCAGATCACGAGAATAAATACGAGCGAGAGAACAGCGGCGGCGATGAGGCCGATGGTCTTTGTTGAGATTCCTGATGGTCCGGGCATGGGGATATGGTAGGTTCGATGGGTGGGGAATATTGTGGGGTTGTTGTATCGAAGTTGATTCAGGGATGCGCGATATCGGAATAGAAACAGAGAAGACCCCCTCCGCCTCACTTTGTTCAGCACCTCCCTCGGAAGACCGGGGGAGGCGAAAGAACTAGAACAAGACACTACTGCGCTGGGGACAGCGAGTAGTGGCACCCTTTGAATGCTGGGGTTGATACTGAGTCGTTATTGCCAGTTGATGTTGTATGTATCGAGTGAGTCCATCACGGGTTTGAGATGGGACTCGAACTTTTTCCACCGGGCTTGCGAGGAGGTGTAGATTGGTTTGCGGACTTGCTCTTGGCTGGCGGTGTTGACCGCTCGATCTGTATCGAAAAATGACATGCATTGATCGTCCCATTCTAGATCGAGAAACTCGAGGATTCGCTCGGTGGCTGTGCGTTGGTCGGCGATGGTTTCTTCGTAGGTGATGTCGAGAATGGGCAACGAACTGACGGATTTCCAATAGTCCATGTACTTGAGATATACGCTGTAAAAATGAGCGAAGTGTTCTGGGCTATAGGCATAGGCGTGGTTGTTGAGTCCTGCGAAGTCGAGCAGGTAGCAGCTGATGAAGTTGTCAAGCACATGCCGTTTGCAGTGGATGATGCGGGCGTTTGGGAAGAGTGTTTCGATGAGCCCGATGTGCTGGAAGTTGAGGGGCATCTTGTCTGTGATACGGATTGGCTTTTCGCCCTTTGGGGCTTGTTTTTCCATTTCCTTGAGCACTTTTCTTGCTGTGCGATCGAGTGTTGGGGTCTTGATGGCTTCGAGGACATCGACAAGTGTTGGTGTGTACTTTGTTGCAGTTGTGAGTTCGGCGGCTGCTGTGAAGATGTTGATGAGTTCGCCGCAGCCGTAGGCTTTGGGGTGCGAGGCGATGATTTGTTCTATGAGCGTTGTGCCAGAGCGGGGCATGCCGACGATGAAGACTGGTTTGTCGGAGTTGACCCGGGACCTTGGCATCGATTGCAGGCGATCTTTGGACCATGCGCCGATGCGTTCGTTGAGGAGTTGTTCTCGTTCTTGGGGGTTGTAGGTGTCTTTGCGGAGTTCGCTGCCTCGCGTTGCGGCTTTGTAGGCGAGGTCGTATTGGGCGCTTTGGTTGTAGAGATGCGCAAGCACGAACATATGCGCGGCGGTGACGAGTGGGTCTGGGTTGACTGATTTGGTGAGTGGTTCGAGGTGATCGATCCCGGTTTGGGGATCGGAGAGTACGCCACAGAGGGAGGCGTAGTACCTTGAGAGGAGTTCGGATTCTTGGCCGTTGTTGAGTGCGGTTTGGAGGAGTTTGTGTGCGTCTCTGGGGTGCCCTTGGGCGCGGAGGATGACGGCGTGTTCTACGAGGTATTGGGCATTCTTTGGGTCGAGTGCTCGTGCGGTTTCAATGGATTGGATCGCGTTTGATTGGTCATCGAGGCGGTTGTAGGTTTGTGCGAGTTTGGCGTGGAAGGCGGGGTGTTTGTTGTCTATTGAGAGTGCTTTGCGGAGATTTCTGCGGGCGTCATCAAACTTGCCGATGCCAAAATAAGCTGATCCGAGCCCGTAAAACCCAAATGCCCAGCGGGGTTTAGCTTTGGCGATTTGTTGGTGTATTTGGAGTGCTTGGTCAAAAAGCCCTTGATCTTCGAGGCTTTGGGCGTGTCGAAAAGCGTCCTGAGTGGCTTGTGTGGATGATTTGGGGTTGATTTGGTTCACGGAGGAGTGTAGGTCGAGGTGGGTGGGATTCAAGATCGCTGAGAGAGTGGTAATGCAAAATTTGGCTATCTCAGGAAAACGCTAGTTTTTCAGAATAATACGGCTATTCCTTTATAAAATCATCCATTATTTGGTTCTTATGAGACAATCTTTGTGGTAGACTTGAAGTACGAAGTGGACTGGAGAGTGATCTGTAATTGTTGTCAGGCCACTTTGTTTGCTCGTGATGGAGTAATGTGCGATGGTGCACTCGATGTTCCTTAGGAGGGAATATTGATGACTTTGAAAAATATGAAAAAAATGACCGTTCTTGGTGCTGTAATGGCGATGGGGATGAGTTTGCCAGCGATGGCTGGTTTTACGGTTGATTATGACGCTGCCTTAGATTTTCCAATGTCTACAAACCTCAACGGGATAGTCGGAACTGGCATTCCGAATGCTCACTTTGTTAAAGCAGTTAATGCCGATGAGGGTATTGAAATTGGACTCAAAGCCCATGCACGCTTTCAGCCAACAGCACTTCCAGTCAGCGGCGAGAACTACTTTGCGCAAAGAGGGGTTTTCACGCCTCCGGGAGAATCACCTGGATCTACTTGGAATTATACTCTTGCTGTCGATTTAGGTGGGAGACCGATTACAGATTTTCAAATTGATATCTTTGTTGACTTTAATCCTGCAGCGGGTGTAGCAGATTTCACGAACATTGATCTCACTCAATCGGCTATTTTACTCGGAGGAGGTGCAGTTACTCGGTTTGGAGATAGCCAGAATCTTGATTTTAGTTTTTGGCAAAGCATTTTCATGGCTCCAGAGTTTGATCCAAATGCGGTTGGCGAATATGAGATTATTCTTTCAGTCCGTAGGATTAGTACCACTGGAGGCCGATTGGACGGAGAACTACTGGGCGAAGTTTCTAACACTGTAGTAGTCGTTCCTCTTCCATCTGCGGCGTTGGCTGGGCTTGGGATGCTTGGTGGGCTTGGGGCGTATCGTCGGATTCGTCGGTGAGACTCTGGTTCAGTATGATTTGACTTTCGAAGCACCCAGATGGGTGCTTTTTTCATGGGCCGGTTTGTTTAGATTTGGTTATCTGACTCTTTTGGCTTGCATTTGATTTCTAGATTGGGGTATAGTGCCCATGACTGGCGGGCATTTGGAGATGTGTGCTGATTTGAATGATGATGGGCGATGGAACTTCTTTGATGTTTCGGTGTTTTTAGGTATGTATTCTCAAGGTTGCCCGTAGGGACACCGCTGCTGCATGATTGTTTCTTCATATGGGTATAGAAAACCCGCAGCCATTGATGATTGCGGGTTGAGTTTCAGTTGGACGATTGATGTTCAATCAACCTTAAATTGTGTCACCATTGATTGCATTTTTTCAGCACTTTGCGAAAGCATTGTGGCTGCGCTGGCTGCTTCTTTGACGCCTACGGCTGATCGTTCGATCAGGCTGCTGATTTGTTCGATGTTCTGGCTGAGCGAGTTGCATGCATCGGATTGTTCTTCGGTTGCAGCGGCGATACCTGAGATTTCTGTGGTGACAGAATCGTTTGCACCGACGATTGCATCGAGTGATTCTCCGGCTTCTTTCGCGAAAGCGACACCTGTGGACATACCTTCTTGACAGCTTTTGATTGATCGGACCGCGGTTGAGGTTTCATCTTGGATTTCGCTGATTGATTGTGAAACCTCGGCGGTTGCGACTGTTGTGCGTTCGGCGAGTTTACGAACCTCATCGGCAACGACGGCAAATCCACGCCCGTGTTCTCCTGCTCTGGCTGCTTCGATGGCTGCGTTGAGGGCGAGCAGGTTTGTTTGCTCTGCGATGTCGTTGATTGTGTCGATGATCTCGCCGATAGATTCGCTCTTTTGTCCGAGTTCTCTGACTGTGTCTGCAGATTCGTTGACGAGCGATTCGATACCTTCGATGCCTGAGATGGTGTGCCCGACGACTTCGCCGCCGGCTTGGGCTTGATTGCTTGATTCGCCGGCGAGTTTTTCGGCGTGTGAGCTTTTGGCGGCCACTTCGGTGATTGAGGCGCTCATTTGCTCTACGGCTGCGGAGACTTGGTTGAGATGCGAGGATTGTTCGTACATGCCCTCGGATATTTCTTCGGAGTTTGCCGAGACTTGGGTCGCTGCGGAGGCCACCGAATGCGATGAGCTGATGATGTCCTTGATAAGTGATCTCAACGAAAAGGTCATTTTGTTCACGGAGATGGCCATTGCGCCGAGTTCATCTTTTCGGCCTTCTTGAAGTTTGACGGTGAGATCGCCTTGTGCGATGGTATTGAGGGCTTCGAGGATTTGTTTGATTGGTTTGATGATATTTTGGATCATCAGAAATCCACCGACGATGGTGATCATGAGGACAACTGCACTGATGATCATTGCTGTTCTTGCTTGTGCTTTCATCGCGTTTGCACGGGTGACAATGATTTCTGAAAGCGCGTCTTCTACTTCTTTGAGCTTATTAATTCGTGTGGTTGATGTCTTAAACCATGCTTCTGGCTGTTGGTTGAATCCGCCTGAGGATGCTTTGGAGAGTGCGATATCGCGGTAGTTCTGGGCCTGTGTGAATGATGGGTCTGTGATGGCTTTGTCATATGGGATACGGGCTTGGTCTGAGCAGATTGCGAGGAAGGCATCCATGTAGATTGTTTGGGCGGCTATTAGGGAAATCTCTTTGGCGTACATTCCTGGGCCGAAGGAATCTAAGGCGAATGTGTTCGAGAGCACTGCCCGTTCGATTCCGGCGCGTTCCTTTGATTTGAGGAAGTTGGCATACCCTGCGAGTTCGCGGGCGAGGTAGTCATTTGTGCTTTCGTGAGCAATGCCAGCGATGGCATCGAGGAATGCACCGTTCATCGAGGTGTAGAAACCGATTGCGTCCTTTGCGGGTATTTCTTGGGCAGAGACCTGCATACGAATGGAACTGATCTGAGCCAGATTTGCGAGGGCCTTGTTGACAGCGGCTCCTACTTGGTCTGACAACTCATGTGGTGGTGTGTTGGCAATTAAAACCGTGAGTGTGTTGATGCGCTCATCCGAAAGTGAGCGTTGCTTTTCGATTTCGGTTGTAAACTTGGTGCCTTTGGAACCTAAAAAGCCGGCGGTGTACCCTCGTTCTTTTTGGAACTCATGCACGAGGGCACTCATGTTTGTAGCGAGCTCGGAGAGGGCAACAATCCTTGCGTTCTCGGTACCTGCTGACTGCGCGTCCTTGAAGGTGACGGCTGCGAAACCGATAAATGCGAGCGTAGGGATCATGAGAAGAATGATGAGTTTGGTGCGTATTGACATAATTGGTGTCTCCTGCACAACAGGATTTGCGGATATACTAATCCTATTTGCAAAGGAACCCATCGGCTTAAACGGAGAGTGCCTGTAATGATCTTCGAAATTGAACCCATCTCATCACCGAATTACACACTCAAACTTGTTATCTCACCCGATACTCAACGCACTCACTGATTGTTTGTTGTATGTTTTATCGGATTTGGGATTAAGCTTTGAGCATACTCGCTGTTTAGAAAATGCAGGTGTATTTCTGTAGAGCAGTACAAACCCACTCGGATAGCTCATCCTTGATGAAGTTCATGAATCCACAAAATAGTCCGGCGGCTCTCGAATAGATTGTCTACACTCTTCTATTCATGCCTGTTTTTGAGCAACAGTCGAAGAATAAGCCGCGAAACAATGTCAGATTTTGGCTTGCGCGATGCGAGCCGACTACCAAGGGGTGGATGATCGCGGGATTGGTACTGGCCTTTGTAGCGCAAACATTTCTTGTGTATGCTGATACATCAGAGCACGCTCCGCTTGATGAGCAGGCGATTGCTGGTCGGCGGGTATGGCTTGCTAATAACTGCCAGGCGTGCCATCAGATGTATGGCTTTGGTGGATTCCTTGGGCCTGATCTGACCAATGCTGCTTCAAGAATCGGTCAGGATCAGTTATCTGCTCGTTTGGTGCTTGGAGAAGGGCAGATGCCTCGGTATGACATGGATGTTGACGAAGTTGATGCATTATGGTCATTTCTTGAGGCGATGGACAAAACCGGGATCGGGCAAGCCCGGAACCCTCAGATTGCGAATGCTTCGGGCGGAGGCAGTACAGCTCAGGTTGATTCGCTTGCAAAGCTGATAGAAGAATCAGGGGATTTGGCGGTTGCGGGCGGGTTTGAAGTTTTCCAAAGCAATACATGTACGACATGCCATGTACTGTATGGAAAATCATTTATTGGAGCCTCTGATTTATCGCTCACGAGCGGTTTGTTTGAAAATGATGTGATTCTTCATGTGCTTGAACATGGACGCGAGCCAATCATGCCTCCCACTGGGCTCTCAGCAGATGATCGTCAGTTGGTGCTGAGCTTTCTTGTCTTCATGAATGAACAACGCGAGAAAACACTCGCTCGTGTTGTTGATAAGCCTGCGCGTTCGTTCTGGAAGTCGATACCTTGGTGGGAGTTTGAATGACACAGGTGCTTGAAACCCAACAATCACAAGAAGAATCTGCTGAGCCTGCGCTTGCGCGGCGTCAACGGGAAATCGATCCGTATCGGCAGTACGCGACATTGATCTTTATGCGCGGAGCGGTTGGGGCGATCGCAATAGCGATGGTCTCGGGATTGCTCGGGGCGTTGTACTACATCCCGGCGGTTTCGCCTGTGCTGCAGCGGATGGGGATTCACTTTACAGCACTGCGTCCGATCCATACGACCTTTGCTGTTGTGTTTATCCTGCTTGCGGGGGTGGCGGTCGTCCATCGGTACTTTGAGGATATCGCCGGGACAATGAAATCCCCTGAGCGTTTGAGGCTCAAAGTGCAAGTGATCTCTTGGACTATCGCTGCGGTTGGGATTCTTGGTTCCTATATTGCTGGTGTGTTTTCTGGACGGGAGTACATGGGGTTTCACCCGATATTTTCGATTCCGATCATGCTCGGATGGATTATGTTTGCGTGGAACTTTTTTTCGCATGTCGGGCGCGGGATTTTGACAAAGCCGGTGTATGTGACGATGTGGGGTGTGGGGACTTTGTTCTTTATATACACCTTTACCGAGCAGCACGCATGGTTGCTCCCTGGGGTATTTGCAGAGCCGATTGTTGATATGCGGATTCAGTGGAAGGCGACGGGTACACTGGTTGGGAGTTTTAATCTCTTTGTGTACGGCACGCTGTACTTTGTTGGGTGCAAGCTGAGTAAGAATGAGTCGTATGCGCATTCACGGATGGCGTATGCCTTGTTTGGTGTTGGGCTGCTCAACTCGTTTACCAACTTTGCTCATCATACTTATCACCTGCCTCAGGGGCATCTGATTAAGTGGATCAGCTTTGTGGTCTCGATGGCTGAGATTATTTTGTTGGCACGGGTGATCTGGGATATCACGGGGATGGTGAAAGCAAGGCGTCCGAGCCCGCCGTGTGGGATTCAGTTGTTTATGGCGAGTGCGAAATGGTGGACGGGGTTTATTCTCGTGACTTCGATTTTGATTTCGATCCCCCCTATTAACACGCTTATTCATGGTACACGATTGGTCATGGGTCATGCTATGGGCGCAATGATTGGGATCGATTCGATGGCCTTGTTCGCGGCGATTACATGGATGCTTATCGAGGTGCTGAATCGTCGTGGGAAAGATGCACAGATGTTGTCCTCGCGGAGGTATCTGCGTTGGATCATTGGATTCAATATTGGTGTTGCTGGGCTGGTGGGTTGGCTGACGATATCGGGGATCGGCACGGCGATCTATCGGTATGAAGGGCTGGCGACCCCTGAGTGGATCGTGGTTGCGGGGCCGTTTATCTTTGTTGTTTGTGGATTGATCGCGTCATATTTCTTGATGCAGTTGATTCTCACTTGGCTCGGGGTGCTTGTTCAGCCGGCGAGCTTGAGAGCGAAAACATCGAGCAAAGATTAGGTCGTGTCTAACGGCTCGTTTTCCACATAAGAACACGCTCTTTTCGCCTCCCCTGGGCTTCCGGGGGAGGTGGCTGCGCAGCAGACGGAGGGGGCCTTTCTTGAAAAAGGCAATAGGCAATAGGCAATGGGA
>JAESSR010000184.1 GCA_016764015.1 Phycisphaerales bacterium | reverse complement strand
TGCATCTTCAACGATTTTTCGTGTGACCCGCCCCATCTCTACGCGGGCATTCTCAGCAACACGCTCAAGAAGCAACTCCTTGGCCTGTGCTCGATCGATCTGGGCAACGCGTTCGAGTTCTCGGCGTTGTTTTTCGACGAGCGTGTCGATCTCGTTTTCACGATCGGCGAGTTTCTCTTTGCGGGTTTCAAGTTTCTCTGAACGCTCCGTGAGGGTATCTTCTTTGCGTTCGAGATTATCTTCGCGTTTGGCGAGCCGACGATCAACCTCTCGCTGTTCGTTGCGGGCGGTTTCGAGTTCCTTGTCGACCGATTCTTTGCGTTTGAGGGCATCGCGTTCGGCTTCGAGCAGTACTTTCTCCGCTGCATAGGCAGCGTCGTCCTTTGCCCGCGATGCGAGCTGATCGGCTTCGGTTCTGAGCCGATCTATTTTCTTGCCACCGAGCACTCCAGCGAGCATCACCCCGAGCCCGAGCCCGACGATAATCGCGACGACCCCCACAATGAGTACCAGCACCGAGCTGCTGGCTGTGCCCTGAGCAAGCGAAAGTTGTGCAAACAGTGTCGTATCAAATGCTTGTGCAAAATACTGAGTATCCACAGGCGGATCCCCCGAGGATCATATCAGCCTGGGTTGGCCGAGAAAATCCATTGTAAACCCGTTGAAGATCGATCCGGGGTCCAAATGGTGTCTTGCCAGACGCGCAGAAGCTGCACGATAATCCATGAATCTGAGGATTCAAATGGTCTCCCGGCTCAGAATGATTCAAAACTTGGACACTGAGTGTGCAAATAAAACTCTCTGAGAACCGATAAACCTGACAGACACCCGGATATTGAACGCTCACGCATTGATGAACGGGTGAAAAAGCGTATGTTTTCATCAGATCGGCCCCCCGATCTGATGACTAATGGACTATCTTAGCATCCCTATGTGACCGATACGAGAACTTGAAGCCACTCAAATCGTATGATGATGAGAAGAACGAATCACAACAACATATGTTGGCGCGTAAACCCAACAAGATGACCTGTATTGAGTACCATACGGATAACACCAAAGATCACCCAATGACTGTTTTTTTGAAAAATCGAGGACTGCCCAGTATGCACAACGCCAAGGCCCTGATTCCACTGATCGTACTCTTGACCCTCGGATCCGCTGTTTTGCCCGGATGCACCCGTATGGGTGGGCTCCGCGCACGCATGGCTGCCAATGAACTGGCACACCAAGTCCCTATTGTGGGGGATCCGATCACCGTTGGTCGACTCAACGCAATCATCATCGATAACCCGTATGGCAAGGTGAAGGTGTACGCGAAATCTGCCCATGAAGAAGCACATATTTATTTCCGTGTGGATAAAGAAAGCCAACTTCGCTGGCGTTCTGCTCGCATGGGGCTCGACTTTGATCCCACCGGGGAATATTTCACCGCGGTCCACACCAATACTGGTGAGCTCAGCACATTGACCATCGCTCCGACCGATCTGACCATCGATGGGTTCCGCCCGCCGGTTGATCTCACGGTGTACATCCCTCAATGCGACGGCATCGTCGTCCGCAATGCTGGAGGCAAGGTCATTATCTCTGGCGTGACTGGTGTCATCAATGTTGAATCCGGTACCAGTCTCCGCGAGGGTGGGCATATCGAGATTCGCACCGACAATAACCAGGTCGAATCCATCCATGCCACTACCAACAACGGGCATGTGACGCTCGTCACCGGGCCAGGCTCAGCGGGTACGATCGAACTGATCGCACCACGAGGCAAAACATCGTTCAGCTCTCGCTACGGGATCATCGATCACTCGATGCCCTCAAAGGGACACTGGACGGGCATCTGGAATAATGGCACCAACGAGATTCGACTCGACACCGCCGACGGCGACGCGACCGTGATGGTCGTTGAGAATCCGGTGATGTACTCATCGGGCAAGACACGCTAAACGATTAAGCCAACCTTGGCCCATCTGACATATAGAAAACGCCTCGGTCATCGAGGCGTTTTTTTATGGCTGAATATGTTTCACTGATTGATGCTCAGGATCATGTTCTGAATCATGCTCTGAATCATGCGGCTTTTTTGACCGGCACTTGCATGGAACTGATGTAGCGAGCGATCTGTTTGATAACAAAATCTTTGTGCTGATTATTGATCCCAAAGTCGAACGCCATCCCCGCATAGGTATCTTGCGCCGAATCGATATGGGAATGCACGAGTTTAGCGGTAAGCACAAGGGGAGCAGGGATCGAAGGGCGAAGGTCGAGCCTCATCCAGAAGACTTTTCCTGAATCAATCCCTTGGCGTGACTCCTGAGGGACTACAAGCCCGACGCCCCCGCCGCCAAGATTGGCGAGCCGAGCTTCAAACTTTGGGCCCACTTCAGGCAACGCCATCTGGTCATCACTTGGCGGAGCGGTTTGTCCTTTAGCGATGAGTTCTTCTACCTGAATCCGGTTAGCGACTTCGACTGGTACAGCGCTCATCGGATCGAGCAGCTTCCAGCATTCGACTTTGGGCAGGTTAATATGAGCGATCGATGTTCGATCCGCATGGCGGCGCATGCATCGGACAACCTTCACGGGCATTGCAATACGCAATGCAGGGAAAGTGCCCTGGCGTGTTTGATTGAAGGTCGAGCCGAGCACTTTGGTCTCGAACATCCATTTATTTTGTCCAACCGCCATGATGCCAACGAGTTCGGTGCCCTCGTTGATGACAAAGGATTGCCCCATGGCTCCGGGTTGCTCGATGACGATCTCATCATCTGAAAGATCGAGCACTCGAACGCGCCAGACGAGGTCTTTGAGCCCTTCTTGCCCGTCGCCGCGATTGATCGCGAACTCAAGTCCGCCGCCGCGTTGATGTATTTTTTGGAGGCTCTGACGCCAACGGTCTGTACGAGATCGGTTTGCAGGCACGATCGATCCTTTCAAAGAAATCCAGTATGGATAGCCTGTTCATCGGATCGAGCGGGCATCATCTTAAGGGTGGCGACGCAACCGGCTATGGAGTCATCTGTTATTGACCCTTTGTTGATGACTTCTCGGACTTGCGGAGCAGGTTTTCGAGCCGAGCGATTTGTGCTGAGTCGACTTCTTGTGATCCAGAAGCGAACTTGTATTCGTAGAGGAACTCAGTCGCTTCAAGGAGCGCGTCTTTGGTTTGATGAGCAACCGGATCATTCATCGCGAGTTGTTCATGAAGATGTGCTTTGAGAGGCATCCACTTGGGCTTGGGGATGCCAAGCCGATCAAGGCTCCTTCGAACTGATCGTTCTAATCGCCCAACTCGTGGATCATCCAATCGATCGCTTTGTTTCCTTACCCCGACCAAACGCTCACGGAGTTGTCCCAGCCAGTTGACGATCCCTGCCCAAATCCCATTACCGATCGCTTTATATTTGAGCGCGATGATCCCGAGGAACAACGAGATAGAGAACACGATCGCCGCGATGATCCCGGCTTTCGCGATGAGTTTCCCCCGACCCGCAGCGAGCCTGCCCAGCAGCACATCGCCGAGCTTCGAGAGTCCAAAGTCTACTGAAGAGTCACCCATGACATTCTGACGGGCGACCGAGTCATACCCCACCACTGTTCTCACCCACAAGAACTCAACCGCTTCGTACATCTTTGATATTGAGCGCCAAAGACTCGGATCAGGCTCGTGGATCGCATGAAAATCTGCTGGCGGCGTGCCATCGAATGTTCGCCATTGTCCTGGAGCAACCTGTGCTTCCACCCAGGCATGCGCATTGCTTTCTCGGACAGTGTACTGACCGGTGACAGTGTTAAAATCGGACACGATATACCCGGTGATCACCCGCGAAGGTATACCGATAGAGCGACTCATCAACGCGAGCGATGATGCGAAGTATTCGCAATGCCCAGCTTTGTGTTCGATTAAAAACCACTCGGTTGCGTCTTTCCCCGCCGGCACAGGCTGGGCATCGAGCGAGTATGTGTACTGTGTACGCAGATGCTGCTCGATAACGCGTATCGCAGCTTGATCATCCTGAATCGGTCTTTGCGCCGGGTCTGGCTCGATCCCGGCATCGCGGACGATCCGTGTGGCAAGAGCAGAGATCGCTTGTTCGATCATTGGCGAATCATCGCCGATCAACAATGGGTCTCTCTGGTCGTCTGGTTGGACAATGAGCTCATCAAACTCCATGTTCGCCGAACGGACCGCGTATTCGATTTTGCCTCCGATGCCATCCTTGAGAAAGAGCCCGCGTTTAAAGTCGAGCCCGAGCCGAATCGGTTCGCTCCCAACCTTGAACTCGATCGTTCTCCAAGGCGCGAAGAGATAGACCTGCCCGTTTGACGATGACCTCATTGTGATATTAAACTGGTGGTTCCAGACGGTTCCGTCCGGTCTTCCTCTGGGCTTGAGTGTCGTGTGTGGTGGTACAAGGTTGGTCCGGTTGGTTAATGGCGAGCGCATGATTGGGCTCGGTTTCCATCTCCCATTATCGTATTGGGTAAGCACTGCCCCACGCAGGTAGACCGCTGGGGAGTTCTCGCTTCCGACATTGATCCCGTCACGGTCGGTGACGGTCAGATCAAGCACTGGTGTTGAAGATTCAGAGATCAGCCCCGGGCGTCCGAGTTCAACCATATCGGCGAACCCGCTGATTGATTGCCCTGCCCCCCATTGCCCGAAGGCTTGCATCCCAATATTGCGAGGCAGGACGACGAAGACGCCGGTGCCGATGATTGCACAGAGGAACCCCGTTGCTAGGAGCATCGATCGGATATCAACCCTTGCTTTGGCAATGACTGTTGATTGATTTGACTGCGCAAAATCGAGCACTGCATGGAGTTGAAACAATACGACTGCCCGAATAATGAGTCCGATGACGATCACCATCAACACGCCGGTCATCAGTGTGTTGCTCGTGAGTACCGCAGCGATCAGTATTGCAACAGAGAGCACCAATACCTGCCCCTCGTCGCGGGGGGTCCTTATATCTAACAGCTTCACAACAGTCAACAGCGTCACAAAGACTGCAAAGGCGCTCACACCAACGCCCACGCGGAGCATCTCGATCCCAGCAATCACGACGACCAAGAGCAGCAC
>JAESSR010000183.1 GCA_016764015.1 Phycisphaerales bacterium | reverse complement strand
CATTCCATGAATCTGTTTTACGCCCAGAAAGAGCTCGCCATGAATAGTATATATCAAGCGTTTCCATTGTCGTACTGTATCTAATCTGCCTAGTTGTCGGGCTTTCATCAGATAAATCTATAGGTGAATGCGTGTCTGATGAAGGAAAATATCCCGAAAACGAGCATCCTGATGCTCCGAAATAACAACAAAGCCCAGCGAGCCACATGCATATATTCTTTTTATTCTTCAATGACTAGCTCCTTGTTCACCCACCCACCGAGTTTGTCGGCTGACGACCGCAGTGCATAAACAACCAACGCGATACCAACAATCAGCGTGATCGCGGAGTAGGTTTGGCCTCGGGTGAGGGGGCCGAACTGGGAGACGCCGGCGTCGGGGAGGCGGATGAGGTCCATGGGGATTCGGCCCAGGGCGTAGGTGATGGCGAAGCAACCGGCGATGAGCCCGGGCTTGCGTGGTTTCATGGCGATGATCCAGACGACGACTAACACGAGTAGGCCATCGAGCCCGGCTTGGAAGAGTTGGGTGGGGTATCGTGCTGCGATGAGGGGTTCGAGCTGTGCTTTTAACCCAGCATCGCCGCGTTGGATGAGATCGAGGATTCGGTTGTAGCCGAGGAACCAGTCTTGCTCGTTGGGGAGCATGTGCATCATCGAGAGCTGGATGATTTGGTTCATTTGCTCGGGGGTTTGGGCGAGTTGTGAATCTGTGAGGGATGTGATTTCTTGTGGATACCGGACTGACCACCAGGGTGCCTTTTCTCCGGGGTTGGCGACGATGGCGCCGAGGAGTTCGCCGTTGATGAAGTTGGCGATTCTGCCGAAGAATAAGCCGAAAGGTGCGATGAGGACTGCGGTGTCGAAGATGTGCAATGGGGAACATCGGCCTTCGATTTTGCCTGATTCGGTCTTAAAACCTCGGGATATGCGCCAGGCAGCGAGTGCGCATCCGATGATGCCGCCGTGGGATGCCATGCCGCCGTTGTTTATTGCGAGGACTCCCCACCACGGCGCGGAGTTTGAGAAATCGAGCAAGAGCGATGGTTCGTATCCGATGACATAGAAGAGGCGGCCGCCGATGAGGGTGCCGACGATGAGGTACATCATGGCGTCGCCGATGCGATCGTATGGGATGAGGGTTGCGTTGCGTTTGGAGAGGAATCGGAGGAAGAGGAATGCGAATGTGAACCCGAGGGCGTAGGAGAGCCCGTAGTAGCGGATGCCGAAGGATGGGGTGAACTTGACTAAGAATGGGGAGAGGTCGTGGAACCAGCCGCCAAGGTTGGAGGATGCGAGATTGAGTGTTGATAGGTTTAGCATGTGCTCTCTTAGCAAGTACAAGGATTCGCGATGATTTCAGGCGATGGTTTGGGAACTTTGATGCCAAAGAATGATTCGGTGTTGGTGTCGATCTGATCGTGGAACTTTTCGAAGGGTGTGTTGCGCAGAGCCGCGAGGAACTGTGCGGTGTAGCGGGCGTATCCGGGGAGGCACGGGCGGGTGCCTCGTTTGGGATCGGGTGCGAGGAAGGGGGAATCTGTTTCGACCATGATGCGATCATCGGGGACGAGCTTGGCAGCGGCTGCGACCTCTTTGGCGTTTTTGTAGGTGACGACTCCAGTAAATGAGATCATCGCTCCGAAGTCGAGGATTGCCTTGGCTTCGTCGGGGTTGCCGGTAAAACAGTGGAAGACAAAGCGGGATGGATCGAGGGTGGTCTCACGCAGGATTGGAAGCAGGTCGTCGAAGGCTTCTCGGCAGTGGATGACGATAGGGAGATCGATGTTATCGTTGGCTTTGCAGGATTCAATGAAGGCCAGATGGGTAGCGAGGACGGGATCTTGGATTGATCGGACGGGGCGGGAATGTTTGTTGTCGAGCCCGAGTTCGCCCCAGGCGACGCACTTTTCGTGCTTGGCGATCTCACGAATCGCGTTCCAATCGTGAGGCTCTTTGTCCGCGTATAAAGGATGGACGCCTGCGGTGCACCAGACATTGTCGTATTCTTTGGCGACGCGGAGGGCATCGTGGGAATCGACGGTGGTTGTGGCGATGGTGATGACCCCTGTGACCCCGGCTTGGGTAGCGTGATCGAGGATTTGGTCGATGCGCCCGGCGTAGTCGGGGAAGGTCAGGTGGGCGTGGGTGTCGATCATGGGGGGATGATAGGGAAGTTGTGCCCTTGGTGCACAATAATCAACTATGGATGATTTCATGGATGCACAACGGATAGAGACATTGGTCAAGTTGCCCAAGCGGGCGGTTGATGGGCACAAGGGCACCTTTGGGTCGGTCGCGATTGTTGGCGGGGCTGCGGGGATGCACTTGGGTGATGCGTTCGCGGCGACCATGCTTGGTGCGCCGGCATTGGCGGCGATGGGTGCGATTCGGGCGGGGTGTGGGTTGGTCAAGGTGGCTGTGCCTGCGCCGATTGTTGAAGCGGTGCTGACACTTGCGCCGTTTGCGACGGGGAATGGGTTGGAGGTTGATAGCGATCGGGCGATTGTTGCATCGAGTGCTGCGGTGGTGATTGATGAGCTTGTGCGGACGAATGATGTGATTGTGGTTGGGGCGGGCATGGGCAAGGGGCATGAGGTTGAGCAGATTGTGGTTCGGCTGATTGGGCAGGAAGAAACTGTTGTGGTTGTGGATGCTGATGGGCTCAATGCGCTGGCTGGGATGCGTGATTTCACGCGTGATGTGCAGGCGACGATGGTGTTGACGCCTCACCCGGGGGAGGCGCGTCGGCTGATGGATGCGTTGTCGATTGATGGTGAACCTGCGGGGGATGAAGATCAGCGGATCAGATCATGCGTTGGGCTTGCCCGGCGGATCGGGTGTGTGGTGGTGCTCAAGGGGAAGGGGACGGTTGTTTCTGATGGGCAACGGGTCTGGATATGCCAACGCGGGCATCCGGCGATGGGCGTTGGGGGGACCGGGGATGTGCTGGGCGGGGTGATTGGATCGTTAATTGCCCAGACCAAGACGGAAGGGGCAGTTGATCTTTTTATGGCGTGTGCCATTGGGGTCGAGGCCCATGCGATCGCAGGGGAAGAATGGGCGAAGTCTCATCATGGGAGCGGCGGGATGATTGCGAGCGAGTTGGCGGATGATCTCGTTGGGGCAATCGAATCGCTGAGGGAATAGAGTGGGAATAAGGACTGGATTCTTTGTAAGATTTGCAACCCTTGGGCATTGGGGATGTAGGATATTGGCCGGGAATCCCGGCTTCTGATTTTTTGAGGGGTCTTTCCCTCTCTGGCGGATGTTTGATGTGCGTTTGCTGCAATCTGTGTGGTTATCTGAATGGGATACTGGGATTATGGTGTGGTTGGGTTGTCGAAACAAAGCTGAGCGTGGATTGATCGTAGGCTGCGGTGCTTTAGCATTGGTCATGGCTGTTGGTGGGTGTCGCTCGCCGGAGTCGTATCGTGGTGAGGCGGATGATGTTGCGGGCGCGATTCTTGATGAGTCTTGGCGGTCTGCGATGGGGCGGAGTGAGGATGGGTTCACGATTGAGCCTGCGGAGGATTCGCTGCGTCGCCGATTGATGCTCGATCAGCACTTGCCTATGCGTGTTGGGGCGAGTGCTGGGTCTGGTGATGATACGCTCATTGAGCAATGGCCTGACGATGGGTACTTTATGGATCGGCGGGGTGCGGACGCGATTACCGATGTGGTGGACGCGGATATCCCTAAGTTGTCGCTGCTTGATGCGTTGCAGGTTGCTTCAAGCAACAGCCGAGCGTATCAGTCTCAGAAGGAAGCGGTGTTTCAGACCGCGTTGCGGCTGGATCTTGAGCGGAACGATTTTCGCAATATCTGGACGGGGATTCTCAACTCGACGGCGAGTACGAACTTGGGATCGAGCACCGAAACGACGGGAATTGTGAATCAGGATTCGTTGCGGGTGTCGAAGCAGTTTAAGAATGGGTCGCAGTTTCTTGGGTTGTTGGCGGTGGATTTGGCCAAGCTACTCAATGGCTCACGGGAGGGATCGACTGGGATTTCGTTTGATACGAGTTTGTCGATTCCACTACTGCGTGGCTCTGGCAAGTTCGTGGTGACTGAGCCTTTGACGCAGGCGCAGCGTGATGTTGTGTATTCGATTTATACCTTTGAGCGGTTCAAACGGACCTTTGCGGTGCAGATTGCCAGTGATTACCTGACGGTGTTGCAGCAGCTTGATCGGGTGCAGAATGCGGTGGACAACTATGAGCGGGTCGTGACATCGACGCGGACGGCGAGAAGGTTGGCCGATGCGGGTCGGTTGCCTGAGATTCAGTTGGATCAGTCGGTGCAGGATGAGTTGCGGGCTCGCAACTCTTGGATTAGTGCGCTGCAGGCCTCGGAGACCACGCTGGATCGGTTCAAGATCACGCTTGGGTTGCCTGTGGATGCGATGATTGAGCTTGATGCGGGCGAGTTTGATGTGTTGCTTGATTCTGAGCGGTATGCACGGTATTTGGAGCCTCGGGAGTCGGACGGTGAGGAGACAATTCCGTCTGCGGATGCGCCGGTGGTGCTTGACGCGCCTTCGATGGATGATGCTGGGCCGATGGAGATGTCTCAGGCGGATGCGATATTGATTGCGTTGATGAATCGATTGGATCTACGGGTGGCTGTGGGCGAGATTGTTGATGCTCAGCGGGGCGTGGCGATTGCTGCGGACAATCTGCGGGCGGATGTGACGCTGTTGGGGTCGGCCTCGATTGGTGAGAGCCGATCGCTTGGCAGTGCGGGGAGTGATAATGGGCAGCTCCGGACTGATCGCGGGTTTTACTCGTTGTTGCTCGGGATTGATTTGCCATTTGAGCGGACGCGTGAACGCAATAGCTATCGCAATGCGTTGATTAATTATGAGCAGACTGTTCGCCAGCTACAGAATGTTGAGGATGCGGTGAAGTTTGATGTGCGGAGTGTGCTTCGGGATTTGCTCGAGGCGCGTGAGTCGATCAAGATTCAGGCAGAGTCGGTGCGGGTTGCCCAGCGCCGGGTTGATTCAACGAACTTGTTCTTGCAGGCCGGGCGTGTTGAGATTCGAGATTTGCTCGAAGCACAGAATGCGCTCAACTCGGCGCAGGATGCGTTGACCAATGCGGTTGTGAACTACCGGATTGGTGAGCTTGATCTCCAGCGTGACCTTGGGGTGCTTGAGGTGAGTAGCGATGGGCTTTGGGTTGAGTTTGATCCGAGTTCGTATGATCTTGAGGCAACGAAAAAAATGATTGAATCGCAGCGCCCCGTTGAGGTGATTGACGGCGGAAGGAATGAGTTATGAGTCGTACGAAGAATCTGATAATTCTGGTGGTAATGGTGGTCGTCGTTGGTGGCGGGTTGACCGCGCTGGCGATGTCGAACAGCAAAGGCTCGGGCTCGCTTGGCGGCGGGGCTATTTATACTGTTGAACGCGGGGTGTTATCTATTAACATTACCGAGACGGGGACGATCAAATCACGCGATCAGTTTGTGGTCAAGAGCCAGGTTGAAGGGCGGACATCGATTATTTATGTGATTGATGAGGGCGTGGTGGTCAAAGAGGGTGATCTTTTGATCGAGCTTGATTCAAGCGGGCTTGAAGATCGGCTGATCGATCAACAGATTCAGGTTGAGAATAAGGAAGCAGATTATATCTCTGCGCGGGAAAACCTTGAGGTTGTCAAGATTCAGGCGCAGAGCAACATCGCCAAGGCGGAGCTTGATAATCAGTTTGCGATCGGCGATAAGACGAAATACAATGAAGGTGATTGGCCGAAGTCTTTGATGCAGGCGAATACAGATGTGACACTGGCGGAAGAGGATTTTCGGCGGGCGACCGATGAGTTTGATTGGTCGAAAAAGCTGTTCGCTGAGAAGTACATTTCAGAGACCGAGTATCTCGGTGATGAGACGGCGCTCAAGCGGGCCCAGCTGCAGGTGGCACTGGCGAGAGAGAGCCTCAATGTACTCACGGAGTTTACCCATACGCGTCGGCTGATCGAGTTGGATTCTGACATTGTTCAGAAGGAGCTCTCCCTCAAACGGGTGAATCGTGAATCATCGAGTGATATCGCGCAAGCGAATGCACGGTTGGGCGCGCGCGATGCGGAGCTCAAACGCCAGAAATCACGATTGACGAAGATTGAGGATCAGATATCGAAGACCAAGATGTATGCACCGGCTGACGGGATGGTTGTGTATGCGACGAGTTCTGAGTTTAGCTGGCGCGGGGATACGCAGCCTTTGGATGAGGGGCAGGAGGTTCGTGAGCGGCAGGAGTTGATTCATCTGCCTACGGCTGATTCGATGATGGTGGTTATTCGAGTGCATGAATCGGCGCTGGGCAAGGTGCAGATTGGGCAGGATGTGCAGATCGTAATCAATGCGTTGCCTGAATCGAGTTTTACTGGGAAGGTGACCAAGATTGCGCCGTTGCCCGATGCGACTTCGGTGTTTCTGAATCCTGATTTGAAGGTGTATGACACGCAGATTATGATTGATGGCGTGCATCCTGATTTGCGGACGGGGATGAGCTGCAAGGCGACGGTGATGGTTGAGCAGTACCTTGATGCGGTGTCGGTGCCGATCCAGGCGGTTGTTGGGCGGGGCGGGCAGACGGTTGTGTATGTCGTCAATGGCAATGAGTCTGAGGCTCGTCCTGTGGTGACTGGGCTGGACAACAATACGATGATTCATATTGTTTCTGGGCTTGAAGCGGGCGAGCAGGTTCTCTTAACTCCCCCACTTGGCGACCAGCCAGCGGGTATGAAATCTCGGCGGACTCAAGACAAAGTTGAGGCTGCACAAAGTTCACCTGCTGCTCGCAGCAACGGGAGCAAACCCAGTGGGCGAACGCGCCCGGGGATGAAGCCTTGATGGAAGACCCGGGTTCAAAGCAAACAGAAGGATCGCCGCCTGACATTGAGCATGTCATTGAGCTGAGCGGTGTGTGGAAGACCTATCGCATGGGCAGCCAGGATGTGCATGCGCTTGCGGGGGTTGATCTTAAGATTGAGAAGGGGAGCTTTTGGGCGATCTCTGGGGCGAGTGGGTCGGGCAAGAGCACGATGCTCAATCTCCTTGGGTGTCTTGATCGACCCACACGGGGGACTTATTTGCTTGAGGGGCAGGACATTGCCAGCACGAGTGATGATGAGCTTTCGGACATTCGGCTCAAGCACCTTGGGTTTGTGTTTCAGAGTTTTAATCTGATCCCGCAGCTGACGGTGCAGGAGAATATTGAGCTGCCTTTGTTTTATCAGGGAATTGATGCGCATGTGATGGCCAAGCGGGCGAAGGCGATTGCTGAACGGGTTGGGCTGACCGATCGGCTTGGGCATCGCCCGACTGAACTTTCTGGTGGGCAGCAGCAGCGTGTTGCGATTGCGCGGGCGTTGAGCAATGAGCCTTCGGTTTTGCTGGCGGATGAGCCTACGGGGAACCTGGATTCGGCGACCGGCGAATCGATTATGCAACTACTCACTGAGCTTCACGAGCAGGGCAAGACGATAATGATGGTGACCCATGAGCCTGAAATCGCGGCGTATGCGCAGTATCAGATGACGATGCGAGATGGGAAGATTGCTTCGATTGTGGAAAATCATCAACAGACCTCTCGGGGGGCTTTGGTATGAAGAACTCACGGTTTGTGCGCAATGTTCGGCTCGGGATCAAATCCCTGATGTTGCACAAGATGCGATCTATTTTGACAATGCTGGGGATGGTGTTTGGTGTTGGCGCGGTGATTGCGATGCTGGCGGTTGGCGAGGGGGCGAGCAAGGAAGCGCTGGATCAGATTTTACGATTGGGGGCGGACAATATTATTATTACTTCGCAGAAGTCGTCAGATCAGGCGGCGCGGGGCTCGATGCAGGTGCGGATGAATATCTATGGGTTGCTTTATGATGATGTGGAGCGGATTTCAGAGAGCTTTGATACGGTCGAACGGACGGTGCCGGCGAAGTTGATTCGTGGGTCTGGGCGCGTTGGCAGTCGGACGCTTGAGCTTCGGCTTGTGGGCACGACCCCGAATTGGTTTGAGCTTGTCAAGCGAGAGGTGCTTGTCGGGCGGGTGATGCTCGATCGTGATATGGAATCGACCTCGAATGTTGTCGTGCTGACGGAGCACGGTGCACGCAAGCTGCTCGCTGGGCGGAGTACGCGCGGGGCGCAGGTGCGGATCAATCAAGGGATTTTCGATGTAATTGGGGTGATCAAATCGGAGAGCACTGATACGGGTGCGATGCAAACACCGGATGAAGATATTGATGCGTATATCCCGCTCAATGTTGCGATCGAGCGGTTTGGGGATATCACGACGACACGGAGCAGTGGATCACGCTCGCGGGAGATGGTTGAGCTGCATCAGTTGATCGTGCAGGTTGATTCGATCGACAATGTTGAGTCGACGGCTGCGGGGATCGAGCGGGTGCTTTCGATGTTCCATCCGAAGAAGGATTACAAGATGAGTGTGCCTTTGGCGTTGTTGCGCCAGGCCGAGGCGACCCAGCGGACATTTAATATTGTGCTCGGTTCGATCGCGGGGATATCGCTGTTGATCGGCGGGATCGGGATCATGAACATCATGCTTGCTTCGGTGACCGAGCGGACACGCGAGATCGGGATTCGGCGGGCAATCGGTGCACGGCGTAAGCAGATCATTGTGCAGTTCTTGATTGAGACTGTTGTGCTTTCGGTGACGGGCGGGTTTATTGGGATCGGGATCGGGATTTTGATCCCGTGGTTGATCACGATGTTTGCGGATATGCCTACGGTCGTGACGCTGTGGAGCGTGCTGTTGTCAGTGGTGATTAGTATCGGGGTGGGCGTAGTCTTTGGGATGTACCCTGCGATGCGGGCGGCGAACCTTGATCCGATTGTGGCGCTACGGCATGAGTGATCGGGTTCATGTCTTGGGATTCTGATCTGATTCGCTCAACGCATTGTTCACATCAAAATGTGTTTCCCAGTAATCGAAAGATTCATCGCGGGTTTGATGATTGCCACATTCTGGGCACTGCTGGGGCCAGGTGTTCATTTCGAGGGTGTAGCCGCAGTACACGCAGAGTATGCGTCCAGCTCGAAAATGGGATTCGGCTTTGAGTGTTTTTCTCCAAACAATCACGATGAGCATGAACTCTGCGAACAAACCGATCGCTGTGATGGCAATCTGAGTTTTCCGCTGCAATAACTGATCTGCTGGAAAAAGCTGTTCGCTGAGCCAGCTACCAGAAACGATGAACGCGACAATGATGACCATCATTGGAAACAGCCACAATGGTGTGCTGAGATATTTTCGCTTCTTCATAGTGGGCTTTAGAACTGGTTTTCGAGGGAGTTCTTGATCATGTTTCGCATCATTTTGACCTGGGCTTGGGATAAGCCGGTGTCTTTGGTGTTGACGGTCATGGCTTGTGCCCAGGTGTTGGATTCAAACTTGTAGCCCATCTCGGTGAGGATCGTGTGCTCGATGCCGGGCATGTGTCCTGCGCCGTAGAAGATGGCGATGTCGTTGGCTTCTGGGTTGTTGGCGAGCTCGGCTTTGAGGTATTCGATGACGATGTCGTTGCGCCCGAGGAGGATGACCTTTTCGATGGCTTCAAACTGAGAGAGCATGTTGGTTGTTTCAACGAGTGCGAGCATGTCCATCATGGCGAGCTTCATCATCGAGGACATGGTTGGGGATCGTTTGACGAACTTGAGCACGAACCCGATGAGCTTGGCTTGGAATGAGTTGCCTTCGATGAGCTGGAGGATCATGGCGTTGTCTTCGCCCATCTCGGCGAGCTGGGCTTGGAGCTCGTTGATATCAATATCGGCGTTGATCCAGCCTTTGCCGGTCATGTCCATCGCATCGAGTTGGAACTCGACATGGAGGGCATCTGCGAGTTGAGTTTGGACGCCTTCGGGTGCCGCTTTCTTTGACCGGTTTGGTTCATGCGTCCAGGACTTGGTGATGTCGGCGTTGACGCCTTCGCCGGCGGGGAGAAAATCGGCACCGTTGGAGGTGAAGGTGATTTGGTTGGACGATGATGGGTTGTCCATTGACCTTGTATGGCTCATGGCGATTGGTTGCCCCCAGCCATCGGTTTGGATGGAGGAGATGATGGCGACGATGCGGGGATCGTCGGAGGCGAGCAGGTCATCGAATGATTCGGGGAGACTCCCGGTGTGGTTGGTGTATTGGGCTGCGATTTGGGTGAGTAGATCAAGGCGATCAGCGGTGGCGTTTGCTTTGTCTTGGTCTTCGAGTTGTGGATCGATCGGATCGAGCCCGGCGGGTTTGACGCCTTCAAAGAGGACGGAGTCGTAGGACTCGAGCAGGGTTTGCATGGCATCGTAGAAAGATTTGTCCGCGATGTGAATCACGGAGATAAGGTGGATGCGTGGGCCATCGGCTTCGATTGGTTTAAAGGTGCGTTCGCACATTTCGAGCGTCACTTGCCCGGAGCGATTTTCGGTGACGCGGGCGTATGGGTCGGCTGCGTTTGTGGGCGCTGCGAAGAGAGCGCATGATGCCGCTACAAAAAGGAATGATTTGGTGATGCTTAGAAATCGGGGCATGTTTTGTCCTCGGGGTACTGGTCTGTACAAAGATGGTACCGGTTTCTTGGGCTGAGGGTGCGGCTTACTTCGACTTAATCATTGGTCAGCGAGTGAATCTTGGAGAAGTGACCATCGTGGACTGATTGATCGAGACGAATCAAGGAGCCCTTGTCGCCAGAGGTATCGTTTGAGGGGCACCCAGTGCTGTGCGAGCAGATCGAGCATTGGTTGGTTTCCGGGGTTGATTGAGTTGGCGGGTTGATCTGCAAGTGCTAAGAAGGAGCGTTCTATGCGGAGGGCATCGCGGCGTTCGTGGATCAGAGATTGAGCAATGTAGTCGAGATATGAAGCAGCGGTGATATCTCGTTTGAAGAGGTCATGGGCGAAGGCTGGGTTGATGTTGGCGAAGTGCCAGGCGGATCTGCCGAGCAGGTATTCTCGGCGGTGGACATCTACAGGTCGGTAGCGATGGTCGTGGGTGACGATGGCGCTGGGGGCGTGGAGGATTTGGGCACCGGCTTGATTGAGGCGGTAGGCGAGTTCGATGTCTTCGTAGCCATAGCTTTCGGGGAGGGTGGGGAGATTGCCGACTCGGGCCGCGAGTTTTCGGTCGAAGGACATGTTTAAGCCGAAGCAGTTGCGGTAGTTGGTGGGCGATGGCTCGGTTGTATTTGCTTTGGGTTGAAAGAAGAGCAGGTCGGAGCGCTGGACAAGGAGATCGAAGAGGTTGGGGTGGTCTGATTGGGCGATTGGTTTCCACTGGGCTGCGCCTGCGATGACGCATGGGGTCTGTTGTAGATGGAGGTCGATGTGGGTTTGGAGGAGATTGGGGTGTGCGTAGGAATCGTCGTTGAGCCAGAGGATGAGCTGTCCGGTGGCGTGATCGAGCATCTTCTTACGGACAGCGATGAGCCCGGAGTGATCGAGGCGCAGGATTGTCGTGATCAAGCAGATGGAATCTGGGATGAGTGGATCGGGTGTGGTTGGCGCAGGGCCGTCGAGTCCGATGATGATCTCGAATGGATGGGTGCAAACCTGCGCAGCAAGATGCGCGAGGCACTGGTTGATAGCGATGGGCCTTGCGTATGTTGGGATGAGCACAGAGAGCTTCATGTATATGGATTATATTGGTGCGTTGGTGGGTGTCCAGCGATTCAAAGTCTGATATCCTTGGTGTATGGCTGATCGTCAACTGCAAGGATCGAATAACGCGGACGCATCGACTGCTCATCACAAGCATGGGATTGTTGTCGCCGGGCTTGATCGACCGGAGTTGGTTGATGAGATGCTTGGGAAGTATTCCGCGAATGAATCCGGGTTTAGTGTGGCGATATATGTGCTTGAGTCGGATCAGGGGATTGTTGATGCGTGCACGAAAATACAGAGCGAGCAATGGGCATCACGGGTGCGGGTATTTGGTGGGGAGCGGTGCGTAGACGATTTTCTTGATGCGTGCCGGGGGCAGCTCGATTACTGGTTGCCTCGCCATATTGTGGCGAGCGGGCAGCGAGCGGTTGGGATTGCCCAACGGGCAGCGAGTGGGCTTGATGGGGTGGTGAAGGAGCAGGCACAGAAGATTGATGATCTGCGAGCAACGCTTGCCCAGCGATGGGATGAGCGTGGGATTGGGCATTGGCAGGAGCGATTCTCGGCGATTGCTTCGGGGGAGAAGGCGCGTGTGCTGGTGGTGACGACGAGGCATTCGAGCTTTATGGGGCATTCGGCGACGGATTTGGTTGAGTCGTTCAATGCGATTGGGCATGATGCGCGGACGCTGATGGAGCCGAGCTCGCATACGGGCATGACGGCGATCCATACGCTGGGGACGATTGATGCGTTTGATCCTGATTTGATTGTGGTGATTAACTATCCGCGGGCGATGCACAGCGAGTTGTTCCCCGAGGGGTGGGCGCATGTGTGCTGGGTGCAGGATGCGATGGGGCATTTGTACCAGCCGACGCAATCGAAACCTGGGATATTGGACTTTGTGGCCGGGCATATCTATGCGGGTGCCCAGATGATTCAGAACTTTGACGCAGAGGCAATGCTTGAGTTCCCGGTGCCTGTGTCGGAGACAAAGTTTCATGATGGGCAGGTAAGCGATGCGGAGAGTGAAAAGTACGCGTGTGATATTGCGTATGTGAGCCATCAATCGCAGACTGTTGAGTTGTTTCATCGTGAGTTTGTCTCGCAGATTGCTGGTGGGGCGCAGCAGGAGGCGTTTGCCAGGTGCCGACAGATGGTTGAGGATGCGATGGATCGGTGGTGCGATGAGCCTGGGTATCAGCCGTTGATCCGTGCACGCGATGCGTTAGTCACGAATCTTGGTCGCGAGGGTGATGCGAGCTTGGGTGAGATGCTCAACGCGCAGTACATCAAGCCGCTCGCTGAGCGGATTATTCGGCACCAGACGCTTGAATGGGCGAGCGAGATCGCGCAGGAGCACGATCTAGATTTTCGAATCTATGGCAAGGGGTGGGAGAAGCATCCGACGCTCAGTGAGTATGCCAAGGGCGAGATACCGCATGATGACCAGCTTCGGGCGTGCTATCAAGCTGCCAAGGTGCATCTGCATGCTTCGGTTAATGGGTGTGGGCATCAGCGCGTGTTTGAGTGCATGCTCTCGGGTGGGCTTGTGCTTTGCAGACGGTCATGGAATGAGTTGTATATCCAGGAATGGATACAGATCAATGAGTTTATGAACCTGAAACTGCCAACAGATGCTTGTTTGGTAGACTGGAAGCATCCTGCGTATGTGATCGCGAATCATCCACAGCTTGAGCGAGCGATTGCCTATCGATTGCGGCTTAAACGAAAGTCTGGCGGGTGGGACCATGAAGCATTCGAGCATGTATATGCTGACTTCGGCACGGACAATGTGCATGCCTGCGGCGATGTTGAACTGAGCGTATATGCTCATATTCTCAATGCGGATGGATTTAACTATTACGACGCGCCGATTCCGCCGCGGCAGATGAGACCGATTGAGACGCTTGGGGATCCGCTGGAGCTAACTTTTTCGACGAAGGCTGATCTTGAGGAGCGGATACTTCGAGCGGTGAACGATGGAGCTTGGCGTAGAGAACGATCTGAGAATGTTGCTGGTCGTGTTCGTGCTCGGGTTTCGATGGATCAGTTTGCCAAGAGGCTGTTGGGTCTTGTTGGAGATCGGCTGAGCGTTTCTCAACAGGCTCAAGCTGCAGATTCAGTAGCCGGGTCGGCTCTATGAAGGGTAAGCCTTTGAGTGTTGCGTTGGTGAGCCGAGAGTATCCGCCTTTCTTTGGAGGCGGGATTGGGACTTATGCACGGTGGATTGTGCCTGCACTTACGCACGCTGGCGTGCGGGTGCATGTGATTACCGAGGCGTACGACAAGACGCATGCTCGGACTGAGGTTGATGGGCTGACCACGGTGCACCGGGTGCAAATGGGTATTGGACGCGGGGGGTGGACGAATGCGGCATCGCGGTTTTCGATCAATGCCGGGCGGAAGGTTGCGCAGCTTTGGCGGACGGGGCAGATTGATGTAGCCGAGTTTGCGGAATGTGAAGGGGCTGGGCTGGCGACGATGATGATGCGTGATCCATCGAATCGGATCCCGACGATCGTGCAGCTTCATACGCCTTCGGAACAGTTCTTTGCGTTGCGATCGCTCTCGTCACGAACGCTTGATGCATCTTTGGCGACTTATTTTCAAAATGAGCGGCTGGCGATGCGATTGGCGGATGCGATCTTGGCACCATCACAGTTCATTGCGGATCGCACGCATGAGCACTATGGGTTTGATGTCGCACCCACGGTGATCCCGTACGCGACGGGGGCGTTGGCTGCCCCGCCGGTGCCGGCTGATGAGGATCGTGGGCTTCGGGTGATTTATGCGGGTCGGATTGAGCCTCGCAAGGGTGTGGAATCGTTAATCAAGGCATGGTCGGGTGTGATCAAGCGTCATCCGTCCGCGAGATTGTTCTTGGCGGGTGCCGATACATCGGGGGCACCCGATGGTGGGTCGATGCGGGCGTATCTGCCTGAGTTGCTTGATGAACAGTCGCGGGGCTCGGTGAAGTTTCTTGGGCGGCTTTCAGCGGAGGCTTTGCGCGATCAATATGCCCGGGCGCACCTGAGTGTGATTCCATCGCTCTGGGAGAACTTTCCCAATGTGTGTATCGAGTCGATGTCCAGTGCTCGGGCGGTATTGGTTGGTGATGCGGGCGGGATGCGTGAGATGATTGGTACGACGCGGGCGGGATTGACCTTTGCTTCGGGTGATGAGTTGGAGTTGTGTGAGAAGATGTGCGCTTTGCTCGATGAAGGGGCTGGTTTATTGGCGCAGCGTGGGCAAGAGGCTCGCGAGCGGATCGAGCATATGTGTGATCCGGCGCGTGTTGCTGGGTTGCGGATAGAGCATTTTCGCAGCGTGATTGAATCGTGCAAAGAACGCAGAACAATGAATGCCGATGCGCTGCGTGATGCTTGGGTGGGCTTGGAGCGGGTGGTTGAATTTGGTGCGAGTGAGATTGATCTGCCTGCGCTTGATGTTGGTGTTCGGCGATGGGTAGAGCGCGAAGGGCATGAGGAGCATGAGGAGGGGATATCGTGCTGAGTCGTCCACAAAGTATTGTGCTCGTGTGTGCCAACTCGCCTGAGATGTGCACGCCCGATGGGTTGTGTACCGGGGCTCTTGCGATTGCGTATGCAAAGCGCGGGCATCGGGTGCGTGTTCTCTGTAGCGCGAACTCGGCGTATGAGCCTTGGAGATCGCATGCCGGGTCGATCTCGGTTCATCGGATAGATACACGCAAGGGTGCTGGTGAGCATGGCTTTGCAGCGTTGGCGATTGGGCGCGTGGTTGAGCTTGCCCGCATCGGCCAAACGGGTCAAACGGGTCAAACGGGTCATTGCGATGTGATTGAATGCGTTGATGTGCCGAGTTGTGCCCTTGGGCTTGGGGCGCTTCGTCGATCGGGTGTTGTTCAAACGCCGATTGTTTCGGTCGTGGTTGATCGAGCGTTGCATGCGTCGGCGACGGGACAGGCCGCGCGACGGGTATGCGATGCGACGGTGTACACGCAGAAGCCAAGTGAGGATGATGCGGGCTGTGTGATACCATTCCCGATTGAACCCGACGCGTGGAATCCGCCGAGCAGCGATGGATCGATGTTTGTGTGCTGTGATGCGAACGGTGATGGCGTAGATCATTCGTTTTTGACTGAGGCCTTT
>JAESSR010000182.1 GCA_016764015.1 Phycisphaerales bacterium | reverse complement strand
TTTGCGGCATGGATATGGTGACGGCGGAATCGCTCGGTGTGGTCGGTGATTTTTCTCAATCGGTCAAGCCATTGGTGATCCCACGAACCGCGGTGTTGTTTACTGGAACCCGATCCGTTGTCTATATCCAAGTCCCTGATCAAGAAGACCCAACCTACGAAGGGCGGACCATCGAGCTCGGTGCGCGGGCGGGAGATTACTACACCGTGCGTTCAGGTCTCAAAGAAGGTGACGATGTTGTTGTTCATGGTGCTTTCAGGATTGACAGTGCCATGCAGATTCTCGCCAAACCAAGCATGATGATGCCAAGTGGCGGGGGCGGCGGCGGAGGACACAATCATGGTGGGGGCGCAGCGGCGATGCCTCAAATGGACATGAAGAAAATGGTTCCAGAGCAGTTTGTTCAAAGTTTAAGCCCAATTTATTCTGGGTACCTTGATGCACAAGAGCGGCTCGCCGATGACGATCTTGGTGGCTTCCTTGATGCAACACAACGCCTTGGTGACTCGGTAGATTCGGTCGCTGTTGTAGGGCTAGTCGGCGAGTCATTGGGTGGCTGGCGGCGCTCAGCAACAACTCTGAAACTCAATGCGTCGGTGACCACCATTGACGATGCAAGAATCCGATTCGAAATCATGACCCAGGCGATTCTTGATCTTCAAGATCAGTTTGGCAATCCGAGCGGCGAAACGCTCTATACCGCGTTCTGCCCGATGGCGTTTGACTTCGAGGGTGCCAAATGGATTCAACGCGGCACCGAAATCAACAACCCGTACTTCGGAAGCCAGATGCTCGGGTGCGGCGACATTCAAGAAACGCACGAACCGATAAACCAACCTGATAATAATGGCATGGAGATAGATATGGACAAGATGAGCCCCGATCAACACGAGGGGCATGACAATGACTGATTTGACTCCACATGTGAATACCGGTCCTGTCGCCAAGCTTATCCGATTCTGTCTTGAACAGAAACTGGTTGTTGCGATTTCTCTCTTTGTCATGATCTTCTGGGGCATACTTGTTGCGCCGTTTGATTGGGAGATCGGTGATCTACCACGAGATCCGGTTCCGGTTGATGCGATCCCAGATATTGGTGAAAACCAACAGATTGTGTTTACGGAATGGATGGGGAGATCGCCTCAGGATATTGATGACCAGATTTCGTATCCGATGACCGTTTCGCTCTTGGGAATCCCAGGGGTAAAGGACATCCGCAGTTATTCAGTGTTTGGATTCTCAACGATTTATATTGTCTTTGAGGATGGGATCGAGTTCTATTGGTCTCGCTCGCGTGTGCTCGAAAAGCTCAACTCGTTGCCCGCTGGGACACTCCCGACCGGAGTAGTGCCCACGCTTGGACCTGATGCGACCGCATTGGGGCAGGTCTTTTGGTACACGCTCGAAGGGCGTGACCCCGACGGCAATCCAACCGGCGGGTGGGAGCCCGATGAGCTTCGATCCATCCAAGATTTTACGGTCAAGTACCAACTCGCAGGCGTGGAGGGTGTCAGCGAAGTCGCCTCGATTGGAGGGTTTGTTAAAGAGTATCAGGTCGATGTGAATCCTGATGCGATGCGTGCCGCGGGCGTGACACTCAAGCAGGTGATCGCAGCCGTCCGAAAGAGTAATCTTGATGTCGGGGCACGAACACTTGAGGTCAATCGGGCGGAGTACATCGTCCGTGGAGTAGGGTTCATTGAAAGCCCAAAGGACCTCGAACAAACCGCTATAACTTCACGCGATGGGCAACCAATACTCATTGGCGATATCGCCAAAGTCGCTTATGGCCCGGCGCTTCGGCGCGGTGTGCTCACCAAGGCCGGGATCGAAGCCGTGGGCGGGGTTGTGGTAGTTCGCTATGGCGAGAATCCGATGGCGACCATCGAGCGCATCAAGGAAGCGATTGCACAGACGGCTTCGGGTCTTCCCTCGAAAGTTCTGTCAGATGGGGCAGAGTCCCGCGTGACCATCGTCCCGTTTTATGATCGCTCCGGGCTCATCAAAGAGACATTGGGTACACTCAACTCAGCGATTGAACAGCAGGTCTATGTGACGATTATTGTGGTGGTGCTGATGGTGATGCACCTTCGGAGCAGCATCCTCATCGGGGCAATGCTCCCGATCACTGTGATGGGGACTTTCATTGGTATGAAGGTTTTCAAGGTCGACGCGAACATCGTTGCGCTTTCAGGGATTGCTATTGCGATCGGTACCATTGTTGATATGGGAATCGTGCTCTCAGAGAATATTTTGAGGGGGCTCGATGAAGCAGACCCCGAAGAATCTCGGCTTGAAGTGGTTCATCGAGCGGCGTCCGAAGTTGGTGGCGCGGTCCTCACCGCAGTAGCGACCACCGTGGTTGGATTTATGCCTGTGTTTACGATGCAGGCCGCCGAGGGCAAGTTGTTCAAACCATTGGCGTATACCAAAACATTTGCACTCATTACTTCAATCATCATCGCATTGACGATTCTACCAGCCGCCGCCCAAGTGCTCATGGGATTTCGGATACGGATCAAATCCGTGCGTACCGCAGCTTCGGCCATTCTCGTCGTGGTGGGGATTGGTATTGCGATTTGGATTCAACCGCTCGGTGGCGTGGTCATCGCTTCGTTTGGTGTGTTCTATCTGATCGAACCGGCATTGCCAAAGGTTGTCGCACGAGGTCTATTGTGGTCGGCGAATCTTGTTGTTGTCGGGATTGTGCTTGTGGTACTCGCGGGTTCGTGGGAACCGCTCGGACCAGAACCGGGGATTGTTGGAAATGCGTTGTTTATCGCCTCAGTGGTTGGCGGATTGTTGCTCGTGTTCTGGATCATCCGAATCCTCTTCCCTTATATCCTCGGCTGGGCACTCAAGCACAAAGTTATTGCGCTTTCACCTGCTCTGTTTATTGTTTTCTTTGGCTCAACTGTTTGGATGGGATTTGACCAGGTTTGGGGTTGGTTGCCCGATGGTATTCGACACAACGAGCGGGTTGTCAAAGTTGCGCACTCGCTTCCTGGGCTTGGATCAGAGTTCATGCCATCGCTCGATGAGGGCTCGTTCCTCTACATGCCAACCGCCATGCCTCATGCTTCGATTGGCGAAGCGACTGAAATTCTCAAGGAACTTGATCTCCGCATTATGAGTGTACCAGAGGTTGAAATGTCTGTCGGCAAGATTGGTCGAGTCGATAGCCCGCTCGATCCCGCTCCAATTTCAATGATCGAAACTATCATCGAGTACTCCGATGAGTATAAATCAGATGAGGATGGGCATCGGATGCTCTTTCAAGTAGATTTTGATGGTGAGTATGCCCGGACAGAATCAGGCGATCTGGTTGAAGATCCTGATGGTAAACCGTATCGGCAGTGGCGTGATGAAATTCAATCGCCACAGGATATCTGGGATGAGATCGTCATTGCCGCTCGGATACCCGGAATCACCAGTGCCCCCAAGCTCCAACCGATTGAGACTCGGATTGTGATGCTCCAGTCCGGGTTCCGTGCCCCGATGGGCATCAAGGTGTATGGCCCAACACTCGAATCAATTGAGTCATTCGGGCTTGATCTCGAACGGCTACTCAAAGAAGTTCCGTCGGTACAACCCGCCGCGGTCTTTGCAGACCGTGTTGTTGGTAAACCGTATTTGGAAATTGAGATCGACCGAGAGAAGATCGCTCGGTATGGTATTCAGATCGACGATGTACAGGAAGTAATTGAAGTCGCTATCGGTGGCAAACCTTTGACCATGACGGTTGAGGGGCGTGAACGCTACCCGGTTCGGGTCCGGTATCAGCGAGAGCTTCGGGATCAGCCCGAGACGCTCATGGATATTCTTGTACCCGCCCCTGACGGGACGCAGGTTCCGCTCGCCGAACTCGCGGATTTGAGCTATCGGCGAGGCCCTCAGATGATCAAGAGCGAGGATACATTCCTCGTTGCCTATGTGCTATTCGATAAAATGCCGGGCATCGCTGAGGTGACTGTTGTTGAAGATGCCAAAGCGTATATCCAGTCAAAGATTGATAGCGGCGATCTTGTCGTGCCAGCGGGGGTCAGCTTTGACTTTGCAGGCTCATACAAGAATCAGGTCCGTGCCGCCAAGCGGATGAGTATTGTGCTCCCGCTTTCATTGGTCGCGATCTTTATGCTGCTGTATTTTCAGTTCAAAAAGGTCAGTGTCACCATGATGGTGTTCTCTGGGGTGTTTGTTGCTTGGGGGGGCGGGTTTATGATGCTCTGGCTGTACGCTCAGCCTTGGTTTATGGATATTGATCTGTTCGGGACCAATCTTCGTGAACTCTTCCAGATCCGCCAATACAATCTGAGTGTTGCGGTCTGGGTTGGTTTCCTTGCGTTGTTTGGAATTGCGACCGACGATGGCGTGATTATGGCAGTACGCATCGAGCAATCCATGCGAGAAGAGAAGCCCGACACGATAGAAAAAATTCGATACTCAGTAGTCCGAGGTGGTCGG
>JAESSR010000181.1 GCA_016764015.1 Phycisphaerales bacterium | reverse complement strand
GTTTCGTTTGTTTGTCCGCTTGGACTTGGTTTGCTTGGATCGGCGAGCCATATATCTATATCTACCAGTTTTTGGTCCCTTCTTCAACCTTATACGGGTCAGATCGCATGAAGGATCGGTTCAGATCAGACTTTGCGGGTCACAATCTCACTTAGGACCGATAGCAACTTCCGATATCTAGTCTGACCTGTGCACAATCTTGTTCTGCTCCTGGTGCCCTTACTCGCCGTCTTCGGCGCAGTGAGGTCTTTTTTTTTCTGAATATTAAGTAAGACCCGACTGCGCCGCTTCGCAGCGAGTCGGGGCACCCAGCACCCGTAGGCATCAATGGCGGAAGTGGCGTACGCCGGTGGTCATGCAGGTGACATTGTGCTTGTCGCAGAGCTCAAAGGTTTCGTTGTCGCGCTTTGAGCCACCCGGTTGAACAATCATTGAGACACTCGCATCAATCAAAATCTGTGGGCCATCGGGGAATGGGAAGAAGGCATCGGACAATGCGATCGAACCTTTGCATAACTCGCCCGCCTTGCGCACCGCGCCAAGGCACGATGCGACGCGATCCATCTGCCCGGCACCCGCACCGAAGAGTCTCGCTGATCCATTTTCAATTCCACCGACGAGCACAGCGTTGGAGGACAATGCCCGGCAAACGGATTCGAGCATTGCTGCAGCACCGAGTTGATCTTCACTCGGTGTTGGTCCTGCAGCGTGTGTCCATGCCTTTGCGTTAGGCACGATCATATCTCGATCTTGGACGAGCAATCCGCCGGGGAAGTATTTGGTCTCGGTCGTGATCTCTGGTACTTCATTACCGACCGCTAAGATGCGCAGATTCTTCCAGCGTTTGCACAGTAGCTCAAGGGCATCGGGTGCATACGACGGTGCGATGACCACTTCGAAGAATGTGCCGTCGGCTGCGATGCGCTGTGCGCCGGCAAGGTCGATTTGCGTTGAACTCGCAAGGATTCCGCCAAAGGCAGCCATCGGATCTCCCGCGATGGCGTGGTCGATCGCGCCGGCGATGGTGGTTGATGATGCTGCGCCGCATGGATTGGTGTGCTTGAGAACGATCGCTGCGTGCTGTGTGCCTTCCACCCGTGCGATGGCGCGGACGAGTTCAAGCGCAGCCGAGGCATCGTTGAGATTATTAAAACTCAGAGGCTTTCCATGCAGTTGCTCGGCATCAATCAGCGTGCCTTTGGGTGTACCGATGGCACGATATGAAGCGGCTGATTGGTGCGGGTTCTCGCCGTAGCGGAGATCATCGATCTTGCGGTAGCTCAGCGTGAGTGTATCGGGGGTATCGGTGTCGTTGCGGGTCATCCACTGAGCGATCATCGCGTCGTAGCTCGCGGTCTGGACGAATGCCTGGGCAGCGAGTTGTTGACGCAGGGCGAAGGTGGTTTGTCCGTTGTTCGCTTTGAGTTGTTTAATGAGCGATTCATATTGTGAAGGGTCGGTGACGATCGCGACGGATGCGTGGTTCTTGGCTGCGGATCGGACCATTGATGGGCCGCCGATGTCGATCTGTTCGATCGCTTCGCTGTCGGTGACGCCGTCTTTGGCGATGGTGGACTCGAACGGGTATAGATTCACGATCACCAAATCAATCGGCTTGATGTCGTGATCGTTCATGGACTGGACATGAGCCGGCAGGTCGCGCCTGGCGAGGAGCCCGCCATGGATTTTGGGATGGAGTGTTTTGACTCGGCCGTCCATCATCTCCGGGAATCCGGTCACTTCGTCGATGGGAATAACCGGGATGCCCGCATCTGCGATGGCTTTGGCGGTGCCGCCGGTGGAGATGATTTCGATGCCAAGCTCGTGAAGGACTTTGGCGAGTTCGATGATGCCTGCTTTGTCAGAGACTGAGACAAGCGCCCGCGCGACTTTGACCAGTTGTGGCCTTGAGTCGGGAGCGATAGCCTCAGCGTGTGCTGTGGAGGTCATTGGATGTTTCCCTTATGGGTGGTGGGGAGGAGTTAAACGAGCCGCGACTATGAGGGAGCGGTTCTTGCTTGTCTATCTTTGAATCTCGAAGCCCGCTCCCTGACGGTCGCGGCTCGTTGGGATAGAGATGGTGTTTATTTGAGGCTGAACTTGGCGACCGAGCCTTCGAGGGTGACGACATAGAGATTTCCATTCTCGATCGAATCAGTACGGATCCCCGCAACCTGGCCAACAGGCATTCTCGAGATCACATCGCCGCGATCGCGATCGATGACAAGCAGTTCGATTCCTGACCATACAATAAGCTCGGTGCTGTCAACAACGGTCATCACCCAGCCGGTGACGGATTCATTCGTCCAGATTGTTTCGCCAGTGGCCGAATCAATCGCGGTCAATCCCGTGCTTGCGGTTGTGGCGTAGACCACACCCTCAAAGAGCGTGTGTTGGACAGTGACGGGCGCGTTGGAGCGTTGACGCCAGAACCGGAACCCATCCTCGATATCGAAGGCGTAGAGCGATTGATCCTTGGAGGCGACATAGATACCGATATTGTCGGTCAGCAGATTGGCTTCGGTCCCGCCTGCGATTCGTACGGTCATGCCAGAATGTGCATTGATCGCTTCGAGTGTTCTCAGATCGCCACCTTCGGAGATCGCAGCGATGAATCCATCACCGATTGAGATCGCGGGGACTTGGATTGGTCCATCGAACTTGTACGACCAGAGCTCGAAATCATTGGTCATCTGCCAGGCGAAGAGTTCACCAGAGAGCGTGCCAAAGATCGCAAGGTTATTGACAATCAAAGGCGATGTATTGACCAGCGTGCCGAGGGCGTCGCGGTCGAGGGTATTGCCGTTGCGGATGTTGATCTCATAGAGATCGGTATCCGAAGCGGTGTAGAGCGTATCGCCAACACGGACGGATTCTTGGAAGACAGTCGAAGGGCGATCGACCTGGCGCGACCAACGCACCTTGCCAGTGTTGGTCTCAAGAACCGAGAGCGTCGAGCCCGAGCCTTGAAAGACCAAGATATCTTCGTATGCGGTTGCATGGTCAAGCACAGCGCCGGGCTGGAGCGGGGGGAACCCGGTCCATTGCCATTCGTATCCAGCATCGGCCCAATCGGCATGATTGATCGACCATTCGGCAGGGGCGACGGGAGCATTTGATGCGCCCGATTGTGAAGACCCTGAAGATGATGACGAGGTGCATCCGCCGAGCGTGGTCAGTGTGCCGACAGCAAGGAGAGAAAGCAAAGAACAGCGATGAATGGACTTCTCGATCATCGAGACATCTCCGAAATGGGTTCAAATGGACCTACACCCCAAATCTACTTGTTTCTTACGAAACGCGATCAAATCGGGGAGATGCATGATATCCGCTCGGGCGGCGATCTACACGGATTGATCAGCTTTTATGGTGGGCAATTATCGGCTCGATTACAGAGCTATACGCGACTGTTCGCACCAAATCGTATACGGTTCGGAGATGTATACCGGGATTATCCAACAAGTCGGCATTGTGCACAGCGTTTGTAAGACCCCCTCAGGGCTGCGATTGGTGATCGAGCCTCAAGGGTGGGACTATGAGCCCAAACCAGGCGATTCCGTCGCCAACAGCGGGTGCTGCCTGACCCTCGTCGAACCACTCGCCGATCATGACGGGATGATGACCTTCGACGCCATCCCCGAAACCCTTGCCAAAACAACACTTGGGAGCTGGGAAGCCGGCCAGCGAGTGAATCTCGAACGCCCGCTGCGAATGGGCGATGGGCTCGATGGGCATCAGGTCCAAGGGCATGTCGATGGCACGGCAGCCGTCGCATTAGTCGATTCAAGTGATGGGTACCGAGTTCGATTAAGTCTTGATGCCGATCTCATGCGATTCATG
>JAESSR010000180.1 GCA_016764015.1 Phycisphaerales bacterium | reverse complement strand
CCATAGGCGCGAGCGGCATCCGCCAGCCAGGCCTGACTCAACATTACGTCCCGGTCGGTATCGAACAGCCGGGTCAGGGTCAGATCCACCCACGGAGAAATCAGGAACAGCGACGCCGGCAGCGGCAGGTGTGCCCAGATGGATCTGGCTCAACACCTTCTTCAACTCTCGGAGCAGTAAGCTCTTCGCCCCAAGGCTCGTAGTTCGAGCGGTAATACGCGTCGCCCTGCCCGCGAACCTGCCAATACAAATCGGTGATGCCCATCGCAGAGGCATCTTGCACGATCGAGCGGATGTCGTCCTCTGATTGATAATCCCATCGCGTCACCCAGAGCCCGAAGACATCGTCGGTGAGTGTTGTGTCCACTTCTCGATCAGCTCGGCTTTGATTCCGTACGATCACACACCCTGAGCCCGCAACCACTGCGACAAGCACAATCATGCCCATGAGTAGACGAGAACTCTGTGATAAATGCATACTCAACCTCCATTGGTAGTTTGAGTATACATCGGTCTCATGCCATGTTCTTGATGCAAAGTTGTGGGCTCAATTCGCGTACAGAAACAACAACGCCCGCTCGAAACGATTCGCCCATGCGATCTCGTTATGATTGGCCTCCGGCTCGATGACCAATAGCCTCTGATCATCGCCCATACCCGATGCTGCGAGCCCAAGATCGATCATCTGTGCCCATTGCTGGTATTTGGTGTTGAGCTCGTCATCGGCGGGGTCATTGCCCACTTCATGCCCGCCCATCCCGATGAACACCTTGTCTGGCCAACGCTTAACTGTCGAGAGGTACTCCATCGCACCATGCCCTTCGTCGCCCATCATCGGCAGGCTCTCGACGATCGCGTTGGCGAAGAGTTCTGGGTACGCTGTTGAGCCGTAGAGGGCCATTGAGCCGCCGAGCGATGCGCCGCCGATGGATCTCGATTCTCGGGTTGTGCCGACACGAAATGCACGCTCAACGCGAGGCATGACCTCATGAACAACCCAATCCATCGCGTCTTGCCCATCGCCCTCGACGCCCTTGTATGACCCAAAGGGAAGGTATTCGCTGAGCCGATGTGCTCCTGAGTGCGGGATGCCCACGATAATCACAGGCTCAATCTGCCCAGACTCAACGAGCTTGGTCGGTCTCGTCTGCACCCCATTCGCCGGGCAAACCGGGGATGTGCTCAAAGAGATTTTGCCCATCGAACATGTACAGCACCGGATAGATTTTCTCCGCATTCTCAGGATCGTTGTATCCGGGCGGAGTCCATATCTGCAAATCACGGGTCATCGCCTCGGCTCCACCGGCTCCGCCTTGGACAGACAATCGGGATACATCGCCAGTCACTACGAGCGTATGATAGAACCCAGACTGACGCACCTGCTCTGCCAGCGATACAGGCTCACGAAAATCGATGACTGTAAGCTCAATCACTGGGCGCTCACCGTCTTTGAGCTCTGACACATCAACCATTGGCAGCGATCGGTTTGGTATTGAGTTCCCCTCGCTGTCGAGCTCTTCACGATCCCATCCGCCGAGCGTGAACTTGAACTGCACACTCACGCCTTGCAAGTCTTTGTCAATCACGATCTGCCACCGCAGGTCTGATCGTCCAGAGAGCATGGATTCTTCATCCGCAGGATTCCAGCCGTTGATACTCCCTGCGAAGTATATTGGGTTGTCTTTATTCGCTTCACCTGATGAATCGGTCACCACGAGCACGAATCCTTGAGCCAATGACTCAGGACGAACCATCTCAGGCTCACCCAAGGCTGGCATCTGAAATATGCTCAACACAACAACAATGAGACCAAGGGAATACCAACACTTAGTTGCTTGCACGGTTCTGCTCCTATCGAGAGATTCACAGCTATATCCACAAAGGGTTGATCCTATCGGACTCACGATCGCTTTGCTTGAAAAAGGCGTCCGTGCAGTTGAACACGGACGCCCGAGATTTGTAATCCCCGCAAGCTCAATGCCTACGGAGCATATTTAAGATTATGGGCAGCCTGCCCCAAATGCAGCCAAGAACGCTGCAACATCAAAGAAGTCGAATGACCCATCATCGGTGAAGTCCGCGATCGGATCCATTGTTCCGAATGCTTGCAAGAACGCAGCGACATCAAAGAAGTTGAGGTTGCCATCGCCAGTGAAGTCCGCGGGGCAATCATCTACAACGGTTGGATTCGACAAGTTGAGGAACTGTTCGCCAGCGATTGCATTGAAATCAAGATCATTCACGCCGTCGCTGTCAGCATCACGAGGCCCAACATTGTCTGGGCCGTCGATACCACCGAGCACTTGATTGGAGATGAAGTCAAAACCGCTGCTTGCGATCCATCCGGTGACAAGAATGTCTTGTACGCCATCCCACCCGAGTTCATCAAGATCGATGCATATTTCAATACCAGTGTTGACTAAGCTTGCGCCCGAAGCATCAAACTCGGTGACGCCATCAACATTCGAGTTGTTGATCCCGACCATGATGAGATTGTCGATTGGATTCAGCGGATCAATCTGCGAGAGGCGTGGGCCGTAGTTTGCGAAGAGACTGCCGAGCGAGCCGTCCTGCAAATCAATGCGTGGACCCGCGAATGGGATCATCGGGAACTCGGACACATCGCCGCCGTCGAATGAACCATAATCGACGATCACTCCGAAGAACGGATCGATCAGTGCACCCTCGGTGCGCATGGTTGCCGCGTCTGCGAAACGGATCAGGTTTCCTGAGCCGCCATCGACACCCTGGTTGATGTCCATGAAGTAGTCCGCGGAGAATGCAGAATCAAAGGTAATGTTCGACATGTTATTGACCGCGTTGAATGAGATATCCACATTGTTGTCGAGGATCACATTCTGTCCGCCGGGCTGCGAGTCAAAGAAAAGGACGAGTTTGTTGAAGTTGCCTTCCACATTGCCCGCGAGGAAGAGGTACATCTTATTGTTTGGCTCGTCGATGAACACGCGTGCATTGTCAAGCTCAGAGCCATACGCCCAGTCAGCATCTGGTGCTGTTGGGGTAGGATCGGTCGCTGAACCGCCGACGCCTTCGATGTTTGAGTTATTCACAGCCAACGAAGCAGAGATACCCGCATCGCCGCCACTAAGGGCCCCCGCGCCAGCTGCGCCGTACCCGCTGATGGTACCGAGCAGATTGACCGTTGCGCTGTTGCCTGAGAACGCACCAAAGTGAGCACGCGGAACGCGCATGCCGTTGTCTTCGGAGTCAACACTGAGCACATAGTTTGGACGGAAGCCCGAGTCGAAGATCATGCCCGACTGTGCATCAATGATGAATGCACCGACACCCGATCCGGCACCGAGGAGCGAAGCACCGCTCTTGCCAAAGTCTGTGTCAATATACAGGTCAAGCGCGTTGCCGTTGGCTTCGGTGTTGCCCGCGATGAAGATGTAGAGGTTGGTGCCATCGGACGCGACATAGAGCCCGTCGATTTCTGACCCGCCACCACCTTGGTCGGTTGCATCACCGTTATCACCAAAGCCGGTGAAGTTGGTTTGGATAAAGTGAGCCGCGCCGTACACAGCATCGAGTGTGCCATCGACGATTGGTGTGCCCGACGCAAAGCTGTTCACCGTAGCGAACTCTTCGTTGGGGAACCGTGGATCTGTATTCCAGTCCGGTTGCCCGCCGATGTTTGAAGTATCGACTGGGAGCAATCCGTCATGGATGAGCTGATTCGAGAGGAAGGTGCGATCACCTGAGTTGATCCAACCCGCGATAGTGAATGCACCTGGATTACCCAGTGCCGCGAGCGGGATCATGATTTCGGTGCCGGTGACCACGGCTTCTGGATTGCCCAGATCGCCTCCAAGACGCTCACCCTTTTCGTTGTCGCCGAAAGTTGTTGGCAAGTTCTGGACCCAGATCAAATCTGAATAGAACGCACCTTCTGTCGCCGGGTCATATACGCCATCAATTGTTGGCTGCGCCATGGCCATGCCCGCGATCGACGCGACCAAGCCTGCTCCAACTGCTGTCCGAATCTTCATAACATTCTCCCTTTTAAGTATGCTCCTCGGGAACCGCTTGATTGGCCCCGCTCGTTGGTGTTTGTATGCCTCAGGTGTTCGATGTTTTCATCGCTCACCATATCGTCAACAATACACAGAATAGCGAAACCGTTTTCCGAGTGCGAGCCCTTTTCTATAGATTTTGACTTATCGGGCATAAAATCTGAATAATCGCCATATTTCGGGCATAATCCATTACTAATTCTGCGACTTCTTTTCGATCATAAGCCGAACATGCACGATGAGCAAACCGCCCTCAAACGGCATCTTTCGTGATCTTTCGCTCTCGATAATCCAGCCTTCATTCCCGGTCCCCCAAGAAATCTCGCCCGTTGTGAACGCTCGCGATTGGATGAGAAAATCTACTCTTCGATCATTGAGTTGCCTCCGGATGATCAGCGAGCCATCATCGTTGCCGATGAACTCGGCATCACCAAACCTGAGCAGTTCCGAAATCCCAGGCTCAGATCGCATCCCAATGAGCTCATTGACCGCATCATTGAATCTCACATTTGGATTCGACGCTGACATCGGATCGGCAATACCTAACTCACGCCAAGGGATTGGCCTGCGATTGTCCGGATCGTCCGCGCCGGGGAGTGCATACTCGTCCCCGTTGTAGATCATCATAGAGCCCGGCGAAGCGACCATCACCGCAATCGCAGCGAGTGCGCGATCCATGTCATCTGCATCGACCGTATCTGGATCGTATCTGGTTCCACTTTCCCAACGCGATGCGCCGTTGTCATAGTTGCGCTGGAAATCATTGTGCATCATCGATGCCAGGCGCTCGGTATCGTGCGATGTCATCAGGTTGAACTGCACCAGATCATGCTCGGGCGCGTGATGAAACACTGCTTCCAATCGCTTTGCGCACATCTTCGCATCGTGCTTTGTGGTGCCGATACTGAGCCAATCCGCAACAGCATAGGCAAATGGATAGTTCATCTGCCCAACGAATGCTTCATTATGGAGCATCGAATCCGCATCGCTCCATATCTCAGCGATGATCAACGCTTCGGGATTCAAACTCCGAACCTGTGCTCGCCAATCCTTCCAGAAACCTTTCCCAATTTCACCCGCGACATCGAGTCGCCATCCGTCGATCCCATCGGACGGATCGCCATCGCCGTTGGGATCCATCCATCGGCGTGTGACCGCCATGATGTGGGCTTTGGGCCCTGAGAACAAATCCCCCGCATCTGTCTGGGCGAAGACCGGCAAGTTTCCGTTGAAACTCCCCCACGACTTCCAAGCAAACAACTCTCCTGCTTCATCGAACTCAACATCGAACCAATCGACAAACGACGACGCCTCGCCATGCTCGACGACATCTGAAAACGCGAAGTGATCGGTACCAACATGATTCCATACGCCATCGAGCACTACACGAAGCCCGAGCGACTTTGCCTTTGGTAAGAACTGATCGACGAACCACCGATCAGCAACTGTCCATGCCCATGTTGTCTCATCAGCCGGGTCTTCATTTACTTTGAGTTTGGTATGCCCTGGGCCAACATCCGTATATTCTCCGGGGTGTCCGAGCGTTGGGTCGATATGGCGATGATCGTCCGCATCGTATTTATGAAGCGATCGTGATTGGAAAATTGGGCATAAGTAGATCCCCGTATATCCCTGCTCGCTCAATGATTCGAGTTGGTTGTAGACCCCGATGAGATCGCCGCCGTACCTTCGGGCAAACACCGTCGTCGCGACACTTCCGCCACCCCGATCGTTGTCCAATGGGAACTGGCGTGGATTCACCAATCGGCGGTTCCAAGACCGTTCAACTTCCTCAACTGTGGAGTTTGAGAATGATGAATCCCATGCTTTGGGGGTCAAATCCCAGTTTGAAGGGTTGTTGTTCGGGTTGCCGTCACGAAATCTTTCGGGAAATACTTGGTACCACACAAGCCCTTTCGCCCAATCAGGCGTGGTGACAAATTGCTGGTCATCCTGTGTTATCTCGTATGAAACTACCTGATCTTGATGTCTTGGGCACTCGACCACCACTTCGAGATTCCCCCAGAGATCATCATGCCCCTTGCTCTCAAGCCCTTGACTGATTCGAGTTTGAAAAACCGGATTTTCAGCTTGTTTTGAAGGCAATTGGCGGCATGGAGCAACTATTGATTCCTGCTGATCGTCGGCGAATCTGACAAATACATGAGCCTCTGAACATGCTCCATGCACCTTCAAATCGATAATGTGCGGGCTCTGAGCAACCAAAATCGACTCGACGCGGATTGGCTCTGAGATCACGCAACCGGACAGAATCGTCAAAAACCCCAAAATCACAAATACGCGTTGAAATGTTTTTAACCCACGAAAGTAGATTCGGTTGACAGGCATACCTAACTCCATTAGACTCTGTATATCTGAACGACGGGGCGATCCATCTGAACACCGCTGGCAAAACGCCAGAGACGAGGAACACTGATGAAACGGTATCACAATCGCAGGCACTTGGCAGGCTTCACGCTCATCGAACTTCTCGTGGTGATCGCCATCATCGCGTTGCTCATCGGCATCTTGCTCCCTGCACTTGGCAAGGCAAGGGAATCCGCCAAAGAACTCAGGTGCCTGACACAAGTGCGCTCAATGGGCACCGCGTTTACCTTTTACGCCAATGACCATCGAGATTGGTATCCGATCATCCCAGCCCAACAACCAGATGGCCGGTACCTCGACAACCAATACACCGCGGGCGGAGTTGCTGGATTGTTCTCTACTTTTCAGATTGGTGATGGAGAAGGCACGCTAGGGGATGGTACATTTGGGAGCGCCTCTGTGAGTGGTGATATTGGATTTGTAGGAACACCGGCTGGCGGACCCGGAGCATATGTCGATGGAAATAAAGTCCCACTCATGCGAGGGTACATGGATTCTCTTGAAATCCTCACATGCCCGAGTGATAAACTTGATTACTACTGGGACCGATTTCCAACGCCGACAAATAAGCTGATTGACGATGCGAAATCGATTAAGTTTCCTGAACCACCTTCAACTGAACGGGATGTCATCCACTACAACATCAGCTACCTTTATATCGCCGGACTCAAATCGGTTGATCCATCCATCCAGTTTGCTCCACCTCTCTGGGGAGATGAGACAAATACGGCTGATGTCAGTGTGAATGCGTGGTACGGTTGGAACTGGCGAGACAACCAACCCGGCGGCGGCAATGAGCCTGACCCTATTGGTGACTTTGGCTTTAATCCAAACACTGGGTACGCAGAGAATGACAATCACAGTGACAAGGGTGGCAACTTCGTTCGCGCCGATGGAAGCGCCGCGTTCCTGAAAGAAAATCCACAAAAGGTATTCTTTACCAGGCCAGAAGATGTTCATGACGGCGAGCGATCAAGCTCAATGAGTATCGATTTGATCGTGAGAAATCGGAGCAACAAGATTCAAGTCATCGACTAATCGCTCTTTGCCACTCGTATTCCATGTGCCCTGCTTCCAAACCAGATACACTATGAGTTCGTTGACGAGGATTTTATTCTGACACGCGCAAGGCATGAGGTTCAGCAGTGAGAAAGTCCGGGGGCGACACGCCATCAAATTCATCACAATCCGCGACGGACTCAAAGCCAACGCCCAAGAAACATTCCTTCATTGGATCACTCTTTGGTCGCCAAGAATCCGGGCTGGTCATGGTCATCATTCTCATGATGGGTTTGCTCACACTTTATGGCATGCTCACGCCATCGATTGAGCAAAAGACACGAATCCAACTCCATACAGATGCAACGATTGTTCGGGTTGACAGCGACGGCAACGAGCATGAGTTTCTCGCCGCCAATAAAATCACGGGGTATCGAGTGACGCTCGATGGCGAAACACGCGAGTACACATCAAAGACCATCGAACGCTACGACTCGACCAATCGCACATTGATCGAAGTCCATAGCGTCAACCGGTTTCTCAACAAATCCAATTTAGTTTTGATCGCCAAAGACGCGAGTTTCTTTGCCATCATCGCTGTTGGCATGACCGGTGTGATAATCCTTGCGGGGATTGATCTCTCGGTTGGTTCGATTTATGGGCTGTCGGCGATTGTTGGCGCAATGGCATTGAGCGCATTGCCTCCTGACACTGGTTGGTATATCTCGGTACCAGTTGCATTGGTCGTCTGTATGACGGTGGGCACGCTGTGCGGGCTTGCCAATGGTTCGATGAGCGAAGGGCTCGGAGTGCATCCGTTTGTGATTACACTCGGGATGATGGCCGCCCTGCGCGGGCTCACCGTGGTGATCCCGCAGCAGTTCTTCGGCACACAATCCATCGGCGGGTTCCCCAGTTCTTTCACCACTGGGTTCTTCAAAGCTGAGTTCTTCGGAGTCTACCCGGTCCCTGTGTTCATCATGATTTGCTGTGGTGTCGCCGGCTGGTTTGTGCTTTCGCGGACGGTGTTCGGGCGAAGAATCTTTGCCATCGGCGGCAACGAAACCGCGGCGAAGTACGCGGGCATCCCGGTCAAACGCGTGAAGATTTTGGTGTACACCATTACGGGCGCTCTGTGCGGGCTCTCGGCGTGTGTGTATCTTGGCTATCTCGGAGCCGCGGAAACCAACGCGGGAAACGCATACGAGCTCCAAGTCATCGCCGCAACCGTGATCGGCGGCGCATCATTGATGGGCGGGCGAGGCACGGTCATCGGAGCCGTGCTTGGCGCGATTATTATCCAGTTGATCAATAACACCCTGATTATCTTCGAGGTTGATACCAGTTATAATCAGATTGTGATGGGGGCGGCGATTATCATCGCGGTGGTCATCGACCAGACCAAACAACGAATCCAAGCCCGCCGGGCGTAGACCAATATCGGAGACACACATGCGAACACTCACACTTTCAACAAGCGCTTTGATCTTTTCAGCTTTAACACTTATGGGCTGCTCCGGAAACACGGACTCCGCCGACAAAGCCAAGGCCGATTCACACAACCACAGCGGCGACGATCACGCCCATGATGAAATCATCTATAAAATCGGTGTCATCGCCAAGAGCAACTCGAACCCTGTATTCCTTGCTGCAAAGAACGGCGCGTTTGCAGCGGGCAAACGATTGAGCGAAGAACTCGACGGCGCGACCGTTGAAATCCTCTGGCAAACCCCCGCGATGGAAGATGCCCAGGTCCAGGCTCAGTATGTCGAACAGCTTGTTGCATCGGGTGTCGATGGCATTGCGATCTCATGTACCGATGCGAATATCCTCACCGGCGCACTCAAAGCTGCGATCGAAAAAGGTGTCGTTATCGTCACCTTTGACTCAGATGCTCCTGATTCAGGACGAATGGCGTACTACGGCGTGAATGACAAAGAGGCGGGCAAAGAGGTCATGCGTCAGCTCGCCAAGGTCATGGGCAACGAGGGCAAAGTCGCCGTGTTGACCGGCAACCCGGCGGCGACAAACCTGCAAGCACGCGTTGACGGCGTTGTTGAACAGGCCGGCGAATATCCTGGCATCGAAGCACCGATGGTGTACTCGTTCATGCCTGAAACTGCGACCGAAGCCGCAGCCAAGATGCAGCAGGTGCAGACCGCGAACCCAGACATCACCGGATGGGCACTTGTTGGCGGCTGGCCACTCTATACCGACAACGCGCTTGATGGCATCTATGAAAACGCGAAGATCGTATCGATGGATCCGCTCCCATTGCCACTCGATTATGCGATGAAGGGGCAGGTGCAGGTGCTTGTGGGTCAGCCTTACTTTGGTTGGGGCGAGAAATCGGTCGAGATGATCATCGACAAACT
>JAESSR010000179.1 GCA_016764015.1 Phycisphaerales bacterium | reverse complement strand
GTTCAAGGGTCAGGTCTATGTCCTCAACAAGGACGAAGGCGGACGCCATACTCCATTCTTCGCAGGCTACAAGCCTCAGTTCTACTTCCGTACAACTGATGTGACCGGGCAGGTTCTCAACCTCTTCGGCGACGGCGGAGCCAAGGCAGAAATGTGCATGCCCGGTGACAATGTGACCATGGAAATCGACCTGGGTGAGAAGCCAGTCGCGATGGAAACCGGTCTCCGCTTCGCGGTTCGCGAAGGAGGCCGAACTATTGGTTCGGGTACTGTGACCGAAATCATCGAGTAATCAATCTTGGGATCGATCTTGTTTATCAAGAGTGATCGAAACTGGTCACTGATCCCAAGTACAAGCTTTTCGGGCTGATGGTGGAAATCGTCAGCCCGATTTTCGGAAAGAGTATGTGTCGATGAGCTGGTGGGCGAATCGACTCAATGAGTTTTTAAAAGCCCAAGGAGGCTTATCATGGCGAAGAAATCAAATGCACGCGAATATGTCTGGCTTCAGTGTACCGAAACCGGCGACCTGAACTACCGAACCTCGATCAACATCAAGGGCGGCATCGAAGACCGGATCAAGGAAGGGTTCAATAAGTATTGCCCACGCCTACGCAAGCACACGCTTCATAAAATCAAGCGCAAGTAAACACAAAGAGAGGGATTAGGGATTAGCCATTAGGGACTAGGAAGAGAAGATTCCCCCCCCAATGCCTAATCCCTGATCCCTCATCCCTCGCAGCCTTTGGCTGCGTACGAACGGCAGTAGCTCAGCCTGGTAGAGCATTGGATTCCAAATCCAACGGTCGTAGGTTCGAATCCTTCCTGCCGTGTTTATTCCCCGTTGGGATGTTCTCGATTGAACAGTCCAACGGTTCTCAAGCGTGTGGATCGCTGGATCAGAATTGGTTGATTGCAGATCGTTGATTGCAGATCAATAACTTTGATTCTCAGCGGCTGCACCCGTTAAGCCGAGAGGTCATTGTTCAACATGTCATTCGGGATATATAAACAAGGGCAAGGGTACTGGGTACGCGTGACGACCGCTGCGTTTGTCGGCGTGCTCATAATTTCAGCAGCTGCATGGGGATGGGGCGAAGCGGGCACTATTCGTTTGCCAGCACGAGCTTGGACCTTTGCCATCAGCAATGTAGAGGGGCAGGTCAGCCCTGGCGATACTGTTGAGCTTCTCAAATACAGCGATGATGCTGCTACACCAGACAAGCTTGTTGTCTATGGCGAGGCGATCGTTGACGAATATATCCCTGGGCGTGGGCCGACCGCGACGGTTGTGGTGAGTACATTCACGACCGACGCCCTTCGGGATTTGGGCAACGAAGCGATTGAGATCCGCTCTGGTGATGAAGGTTCTTTGGTGCTGAGCGCCAAGATCAGATCACCAAGGCCGACACCGATTTTTCCGGTCGAGTACCTCCAGTCTGGGGTCGCGGGCGGGATCATGCTGCTCGGTGCGATCGTGCTTTATTTGTTCGTTGGAGCGAAGAAGAGCACTGTTGAGTTCTTGATCGCGACCGATGGCGAGATGAAGAAGGTCAACTGGACAACCTACCGTGAGGTCAAGGGCTCAACGATCGTTGTGATTGTTGCCACATTCTTGATCGCTGGATTCCTCTTTGGGGTTGACACCCTGTTCGCTACAATTTTCTCAGCGATCGGTGTGCTCGAAAAATAACTTCGACAGGCTGGTGATGAGCAATGAGTACGACATTCAATCAAACAGATCATACCGATCAAAGAAGCACTCTCGATAGGAGCGCAACGCAAATGGACGAGCACACAGAACAAACAAAGCACACAGAACAAACAAAGCATACAGAACATGTCTCAAGCGACCAGTTCGTCTCCCCCGACGAACCAAACGCGCAGGCTGCCGAGCAAGAAGCCGCTGCCCAAGAGCAGGCCAAGCCCGATTCTACCATCGAAGGCATGATCGGTCACGACGAGCCTTTGGTCCAAGAGGGCATGCTGTGGTTTGTTCTCCGCGTGGCATCGAACAAAGAGAACTCGGTTCAGAACACGCTGCTGCGTAAGATTCAGATCGAGAACATGACCCACCTTGTGGGTCGGATCTTGGTGCCAACCGAAAAGATCAAAACGATCAAAGGCGGCAAGGCGAAGATCAAAGAAGAGAAACTCTACGCTGGGTATGTCTTTGTCGAGATGCGTCTCGAAGAAGATGGCAGAATCCCGCAGGACATCTTCTTCCTGATTAAGGAAACCACAGGCGTTGGCGATTTCATCGGCACCGCCGGTCGTCCAACCCCGATGGAAATGCACGAAGCCGAGAAGATGCTCCTTGATTCGCGTAAGCCAGAAGACGAACCAACGATCAAGTTGTCGTTCGAGCCTGGCGAAGCCGTGGTTATCCGCGAGGGTGCATTCGAGAACTACGAAGGCACCGTCGACGAGTTGTTCCCCGAGAAGGGCGTCGTGCGAGTCTTGGTCTCGATCTTTGGGCGTCAGGCTCCGGTCGATCTCGAAGAATGGCAGATATCCAAGGCCGAAGACAGCTAAAGCTGTTCGTGAATATGAATCCCCAAACCCCGTTCCTATGAGCGGGGTTTTCTTAATCACTGAAGAACACTTTAGGATCAATGAACTCGATGTCATCGCGCAATCGGAGCTGTTCGAGGAACCAATATTTGTGCCACGCGCCGAAGGTAATGAGGATGGTCTTGGCTTCGCCCGCGTGTTGGTCGAGGGCAGCCGCGATGTAGTCGTAGTGGGCTTGGTTGATGTTGTCCCACCCGCCGAGACCCAGATCATCGTTGAAGAGCCGGTTGTAGGGTTCGAGGGCTTGCTTGACGAGTTCGTCGTAGCGATCGGTGTGGATAGCGAGCGGATCGGTGGAGTCCATCTCTGCATCCATGATTGCTTGTGCTTCTTCTTGTGCGCGATCAACCTCGGCGGTGTCTTCAGACCGGTCGGTTGCCCACTGTTTGAGTTTGGCATTGCGATCATCAGCCATTTCGCGTGTCCACCCGGCGCAGGGGATGATCTCGAAGTTCATATTGTTCAAAAGCGGGAAGAGCACATCGGTATATTCAGGGAATCGGCTTACGCGTGATTCGGTGATGACGCCTTCGGCTCTGAACTGGGTCATTGCTTCGTTGAAGCGATCCGGTGGGATCTCGGTGAGGACATAGTCTGGCTTGATCTCGATGATTGCATCGCGCAAAACATCAAGCGAGTAGACATCGCTGGTGCGGTGCCCGGAATGAATCATGCCGAGAACAATTACACGGTTCTTGGTGGAGGCGCACCCGGTCATGAATATTGAGAGGGCAACCATAATCAGGGGGATGAATATTCGCATTATAAAAGTCTATCAGAATGAGCAAGGCGACTTATTTATCTGTCCAAATATTTTGGTATGATGTTGTTGACAAGGTTCATCCAGATCACGCAGAGGGGTACAGAATGAAGATTTCACAGGCATTGATGGTGCATATCGCGGGGGCGTGCGTTTTGGGCTCGATGCTTGGTGGGTGTCAAACGACATCGCCAACGAACGGCGCACACATGTATGAGGGGTTCGGGAACTTCGAGCGGGAGATCACGACCGACTCACGAAGCTCTCAGCAATGGTTCAACCAGGGCATGCAGCAGATGTACGGGTTTAATCATGACGAGGCGATCCGTTCGTTTGAGATGGCTGCCCAGATGGACGACACCGCCGCGATGCCCTGGTGGGGGATCGCGTATTGTCATGGGATCAACATTAATGATCCGGAGATGACAGGCAACCGATCGGAGCTTGCACGCGAAGCCGCGGATAAAGCAATCGTGCGGTTGGATGATGAATCGGTGATTGAACGCGCCTTGGTGATGGCGGTTTCGGCAAGGTATGAATACCCTGCACCGGAGGACCGGTTCTCACTCGATGAGGCGTATGCAAAGGCGATGGGCGATGTGCATCGTCAGTTTCCAAATGATCCCGATGTTGCTTCGTTGTATGCCGAGTCGTTGATGAATCTTCAGCCTTGGGATTATTGGGCGGTTGATGGTGCGCCCAAAGGGCGGATCGAAGAAGTAGTTGATGTGCTTGAAGGCGTGATGGCGTCGCATCCACAGCATCCTGGCGCCAAGCATTTTTATATTCATGCCGTCGAGGCATCGAAGAACCCTGATCGCGCGGTGCGCGCGGCGGAGGAACTCATCACACTTGTTCCGGGTTCCGGGCATCTGGTACATATGCCTTCGCATATTTTTATCCGGGTTGGACGATACGGGGATGCCGCGGCATCGAATCAGGCTGCGATCAAAGCGGACCGGAAGTGCTTCAAAGATGCTCCCGAGCCTCAGATTTATGCGATGTATTATGCGCACAATCAGCACTTTCTTTCTTTCGCATCGATGATGGCGGGCGACTTTGAGACCGCGATTGGTGCAGCCCGTGATCTCGAAGCCGAGATGCCCGAGACGGCACTGCGAGACTTCGCCGGGCTTATTGATGGGATCATGCCCTCGTCGTTGCATGTATTGATCCGGTTCGGCAAGTGGGAGCAGATTCTCGAAGAGTCTGATTATCCTGAGTGGCGATTCATGTCGCGGGCCACTTGGTCGTACGCACGCTCAATCGCGTGCTCAGCCTTGGGGCGCACCGAGCAAGCGCATGTCGAGATGGATGAGTTCGAGCGCCGTGTTGCATTAGTACCCAGCGAATGGTATGTCTTCAACAACTTGGTTCATGATGTCTTACCGATCGCCCGCGCAATGATTCAGGGCGAGCTGCTCTACCGTGAGGGCAACACCGAAGAAGCATTCGTCATCATGCGTGAGGGCATTGTGTATGAGGACTCGCTTGTGTATGACGAGCCGCCGGCTTGGATGCTCCCGGTGCGCCATGCGCTCGGTGCGTTGCTGATGGAGGATGGTCAGCACGCCGAAGCTGAGCGGCTCTACCGCGTGGACCTCGTCAAAAATAGGGGCAACGGGTGGGCACTGACTGGCTTGCGTGAATCGCTTGTTGCTCAAGGTCGTAACGGCGAAGCGATGGCATTGGATACAGCCTTAGCCCAAGCGTTTGCGAGTGCGGATACAGAGATCGAATCATCGTGTTTCTGTGCACCCTAAGTGTTTTTTAGTAGATCATATCAGTTTCTGCCCGGGCAACAACGGCGGGGTTGGTACGCCCAGGGCATCGGCAACCGCGCGGAGGAGTTCGGCTTCTGCTCTTGTGATTTCATGATCGGCGCTCACAACCAACGCACATGCTTTGAGCATGTCCCGTTTGAGTTTTCCTGAGCATGATGCGAGTGTCTTGAGGGCTGCATCGAGTTGGCTCAGATCAGATTGGGCCTTGGAGAGCAGCTTGATCTGAGTCCCCCGCATTGAATTGCGCAATGATCCTTCTCCGAGTAAGAGTGCTTCGCCGACATCATATTCGTCTTGAGCGCCGGCGTGGGCGAGCGCAGAAAGCAAGACGCTGAGTTCGTTGTCGAGTTTGGCGAGCGAGTAATACTGGGTCACTTGAGGCTTTGCACTTCCGAATCGCTCATCGAGATTGCGTGTGAATACACCCATCGTCACCCACTCGAAGAGGTCAATCGCTTTGTCCATTTTGATCAACGCTTTGACATTGGCTCGGAAAATCTGGTGCTGATTTTCTGAAAGATGGGCCAGCGAACCGAGCGTCATGTCGAGCAGCGTCAGGCGCAGATCGGCATTCATGGTCGACGCGCTCGATGAGAGCACCTCGACCATCGCTGCGATCACCGGGTCGGCGTGCTCGTTGAGATGTTCGATTTGAGATTGATGAACCCCTGCATCTTTGCGATCGAGCAACAGTGCATAGACCACGGCTCGCCCGCTGAAGATATCGTGGGCGGCTTCTCGCAGTGGCTCGGGGATGGCCAATATTAAAGATTGTGCGTGCTCTATGTGAGCTGGTGTCATGGTGCCCGAGAGCGCCAGCATTGGCAGCAACGCCGCGGCTTGTCCGATCCCGATATCGGGGATTAGTGAGTCGAGTTTTTCTTGATTTGATAGCGGAGCGATATCATCTTCAGCGATCAAAGACTCGAGCATTGTGCCGTCCCATGAAGGGTCGATGCGGATGATTCGTTCTTTGAGCGGCGGGTGCGAGGCGAGTGTGGCTCGCATCATGCTAGTCGTTCTGATCGCTTGACCAAAGAACATATGCCCGGCTTCTTGGGTGCGTGGGTGGCGCACCGATGCGCGTCTTGAGTGCCCACCGATTCGGCGTAGTGCGTTGGCTATCCCGTTTGGGTTGCGTGTGAACTGGACCGCCGACGCATCGGCGAGGAACTCACGCTGTCGGCTGACCTTGGACTGGATGATCCGGGCGGTGAGCGTACCGATCGATCCGATGGTGATCAGGACGATGCCGAGGGTTATCCAACTTATTTGGATAGCGAACCCTTCTTTGCCTCGCGTGTAGCGTGGGGTTGTTTGGAAAACGATGTGCCCGATGAGCGAGATCAGCACGATCCCGTTGAGCAACCCGATCATTCGGATGTTGAGGCGCATGTCGCCATTGAGGATGTGAGAGAACTCATGGGCCATGATTCCCTGAAGCTCGTCGCGGGTCAGCCCATCGACACACCCTTGGGTGACCCCGATCACTGCATCGCCCGGGGCATACCCGGCGGCGAAGGCGTTGATCCCTCGTTCGCTTGGCATCAGAAAAACCGGGGGCACAGGCACCCCCGAAGCAATCGCCATCTCTTCGATGACATTGAGCAGTTTTCGTTCGTTTGGATTGCGTGATGATGGGTCGATGAGCCGACCACCGAGCGACATGGCGACGGATGAGCCGCCGCCTCGGAGTTCGGAGATGCGATAGAGGCTCCCGCCCACAATGATCAATGCGGTGATGGCCGCTGCGATCAGTGCAACCAGAGCAATGACTTGGGCTGGGGAATCTTGTGGTGCTTGATTTCCCATCCAAGCGACCAAGCCCGCAACGCTTGCAACGGCTGCGCAAATCAAGAAGACCGCGATGATGTACAGGAATGTGAATCGGCGTGAACTCGCGCGGGCACGCTCTTGGTGCTCAAAGAAATCCATCGCTTGGCTTGTGCTTTTCATAAGTTTGTGTTGTAAAAAAGGTATTGTGAAGTTTTATTCATTCCCTGTGATATCGATCTTGGGTGCTGCTTGGATCTGCGCGGAGTCTTCAAACTCTAAGAATGCGGCGTCCTTTCCATGCCCAACCAATGGGGCGATGATGACCTGTGGGAACGATTGGCGATGGCTGTTGTATTTGGCGATCGAATCGTTGTACGCTTGCCTGCTAAACGCGATCTTGTTCTCGGTGGATGTGAGCTCTTCTTGCAACGCACTCATCGTTTTGTCAGCCTTGAGATCAGGGTACGCTTCCATCACCGCGAACAACCCGCCCATAGCGCCGCCGAGTGCGCCCTCGGCGCTGGCGAGTGATTGCATTGTCTCTGGGTTGCTTGTGTCTTGCAACGCACTCTTGAGCGCGTTGGCCGCAGCGTTGCGGGCGTTGATGACGGCTTCGAGTGTTTCTTTTTCGTGGGCCATGTAGCCTTTGACTGTTTCGACGAGGCTTGGGATCAGATCATGTCGGCGTTTGAGCTGGACCTCGATCTGGGCGAAGGCGTTGAGAAAACGGTTCTTGAGCACGACGAGTTTGTTGTAGATGCCCACTATAAAGAGCAGGACAATGGCAATCAATGCTGCCAATATGCCTAGTGCGATCCAGATTCCCAAAGCGATCTCCTTTGTAAGTGATGTTGCTATGCGCCACAAACGAAGCCGGCGCTCTGCCTGATGATATCAGAAAGTATCTCTTTATTGGGAAAAGAGGCCGAATGATTTCCCTGCATGCCAATCAGATTATTTCCCGAGTACGAACTTGGTGTCTGTCCACAGCTTCTCAACGCGTTGTACAAATCCTGGCGAACTGGGTAGGTCTACGGCGCACCCGATGAGCAGGTCGATCATGCCGGCGTAGTCGTCGAGCCCGATGAACTCGCACCCAACTCTTGGCGTACCTTCGTGTGTGCCGGCCTGGGCCTCTGCGAGACCGGCCATGTTGTGATAGTTGCCCAGAGGAAGGCACACGCAGGTCGAGCAGTATCCATAGGCGCAGTAGACACTCGCCTCGCACGCACCGCCGGCCATCAGTTTGCGTTGCCATTTCCATTTGGGCATGTCCGAATATTTCTGCGATGCCACCGGCACTGCTGGGCCGCCCGCGATGCGCTCGGCGACCTTGGCGACGGCTCCGGTGAGTTCGGGTGAGAAGATGCTGATCCGATCGCCGACGCGGACGATTGGGCCGCCGTGGATTGGTGAGTCGGGCATGGCGCGTGAGTTTTCGAGCGCGATGATCCGTGAACCCTTGGGCATGAATCCGTCTCGGCTCGCGCCGATTGCGCCGATGAACCCGACTTCTTCCGCGAGCGTAAAGAGTATACGGATATCGCCGATCTCGGTGCCTGAGGCGCGGAGCGTGGAGAGTTCGTCGATGGCTGCAAGTGCTGCGGCTGCGGCTGCGAGATCATCGCAGGCGTTGGTATGGATGATTCCGCCGAACTCGTCATCGACAATCTTGGCATCGGGCAAGTCCCAGTTCGCCAACGAGCCGACTGTGATGTTGGTTGGTTCGTCGAGTGAGCAGGAATATTGCTTGAATGGTTTGCGAGAAACTTCTTTGCCCTCATCGTTTGTTGATTTGAGTTCCCCGCCGATCGTGCCCATGACGAATCGATCGTTGGCTCTGTGTATCCGAACCTTTGCGCCAGGAAAATAATCATCCATCACGCCGCCACGGAAGGCGAGGGTGAGATTGGAATCAGATTCTACTTCGTCGACGACGAATGCAGGGTGATCGAGATGAGCGGTGAAATAGATCGGATGATCGGACACGGGGGCGTCTTTGATACGGACCTCGAAGTTGCCGTGGGGATCGCAGTGCTTGGAGAGTGATGGATGCTCATTGAGCCAGGCATCGATCCACGCGACGACCCGATCCTCTTTGCCGGTGCCTGTGGGGATTTGTGTGAGTTCGAGTAGCCAGCGATTGTGCAGCTCGCGGGTTGTGTCAGAGATTGTGTGCTTTGAAGGCGAGATATCGGATGAAGTGGTGCTCATAGATAGATCGTACGCATGAAGAAATGCTGGGAATGGTATGAGAAAGAGTCTCAAGTGTGAAATCGCTTGCCAACGGGCAGAGATCAACGAATACTCTTACAACCCAATCAATACTTCGACCGGCATTGGCCGATAGAGTAGGATACGGATAAAATCGGGTGCATTGCAAAAGGACACCATCCCATGACCCATATCATCGCCGAGCCCTGCATCAAGACCAAGGACACCGCCTGTGTCGATTCGTGCCCTGTAGACTGCATCCACCCGACCAAGGACGATCCTGACTTCGAAACCTCAGATATGCTCTTCATCGACCCAGACACCTGCATCGACTGCGGCTTATGCGTCGACGAATGCCCGGTCCAGGCGATCTTCCAGGACGAAGATTTGCCCGATGAGTGGTCGAAGTATGTGCAGATCAATATTGACTACTACAACAAGTGATCGTTTGTGCCAGCAATCCCAAGAAAAGATAGATGGTGGAAGTCTCGCGCCGAGCCTGATCCGCGCGGGGATTGGTATTTGCTCAGCAGTGATCGCCCTGCACTTCGGGCTGCGTGGCGATCATACTCATCGCCCGATGAGTATCGAAAGCAGAGTGTGCTGCATGATCTGGGGATGGCTGCGAGAGATCCGGGTGTGCTCGAAGAACTCGGGGCATGTCCGGTCTGTTTGAGCTGGGATGCAAGCAAGATCGAGCGGCCCATTGATGTCCCTCTTTTGCCGACGAATAAGAAGAAGGGTACAGTTGATCCAAGCTTCTATAAGAATCTTTGGACATCCATTTCGTACAGTTCACCGATCACGATTTTGCATCGACGATTTTTTGACACAATCAGTGACGGCATCGACGACCAGATTTTAATCGGTGATGTGTATGTGCTTGGCGGCGACCGAATCGCAGACTTGGTGAGTGTGTGTGATCGGGAGCATACCCCGCTACGCGTGAAGTACGGAAAAACAGTGTTCAAACATCCTTTGCTCAAGCAGTGGGTGCCGTGCCAAGCGTGTGGTCGATTCCCGGAATACACTCATTTCGGAAAGCGATATATCTACTCGAAGGAGCTTCCAAATCGAGGTGTACGAATCTTGGGAGGCTCGGTACTGATGAGCCCTCAAGAGTATCGGCGTGGTGGCTTCATGAGTCAGGCGATGTGGCCGAAACTCAAGGTAGAAAAAATTCCAGAGTTCGATTCATTGCTTGATCCCGTGCCCTCGCCATACCCGCAATGGTGGAGCGAGATCGAGGATGCCTTCAGCTCGGTTGATGTTGTGCTGCCGTTCCCGATGATCAACCTCAAAAAAGACGAAGGGCCCGGCTCGTGGATTGTACAGAGAAGCAAAGAGCTTGGGCATGATCTTTATCTCAGGTATACCCAAGAACCCTCCGATGGACAGGTGTTGGCGGTCATGATTTTTTACCTTCGCCTACGGGCGCTGTTTGAGCCAAATGTGGCCAAGAGAATAGACCGCTGGAGCGATGACGAGTTGAGAAGGTTCATGATGGAGTATTACGAGGTCGGCAGAACAATCGGCCACGACTATTCGCTCGTCAGCTATTTCCCCGTATAAAAACACGGGCGAAAGGCCCGTGCATATTCGCTCAGATTGTTTCTTTGAATCACGCGGCTTCTGAGAAGCCGTCGAAGTCGGTATCGGAATCGAACTCTTCGCCGATGAACTCCTCAGCGTCGGCGAGGTCTTCATCACTCCCAAAGGCGGCTTCAAAGGCGTCGATGGCCTCGTCGGTGAGTTCTGCCTCGCTCTTGGGTCCAGCGTTCTTGGGTGCTGAGATTGCTGATTCGTCGCTCATCTCGGCGCTCGTGAATCGTTCTGCCCAACGGTCTGGTCGCACATTGGCTGGGGTGTCTGATCGTTCGAGCCAGTCCTCAGCGTTGGTCAAGTTGAGTTCTGTAGGCATGGTTTTGCGATAGCCGAGCAGGCGGATGACTTCGAGGACATCGGTCCAGGTGGGGAACATCCGGTCGTTGCCTTTTTTGAATGCGTCGATGGCCATCAGGAACAGGAACTGTTCGGTGGTCATCTCGCCTTCTTCTGCTGATTTGGTGAACTCGGAGAGTCGGCGTCCGCGCCCGCGTTTGCGTTCGAGTCCGGTGAACCCGTCGTCGGTTGGGGTGGGCTTGGCTGGCGAGTCAGCGTTTGGCAAGAGGCTCTTCTTGCGTGACTTGGTTGAAGCTGTTTTATTGGTCGATGAGCTGCCTTTGGCTGATCCGTTGCGTGGATCGTTTTCGGTGCGTTGGTCGAGCCCGAGTCGGCGATCAATCACAGTCCCCGGAGGCGGTTTGCTGGTGCTGCTTTTTCTGCGCTCTGAACTCTTTCCTCGTCGATCTTGTCCGTCGTAGGCCATCGGGTGCTCCTTGATTCGGAACGCCGAGGCTGAAAAAGCTCAGCGTTCAGAGCTCTTCATCGTCATCTTCTTCATCTGAATCCTCATCGGGTTCACCATCATCCTCATCGTCGTCGTCGTAATCGTCGTCGAGATCCTCATCCTCATCGTCGGTGTCATCGTTATCGTCGTCATCTTCGAGGAAATAGGCCTCGTCATCGTCAAGATCATCGCCTCTGGCGCACCACGGGGTGTTGGCGAAGAGTGCCTTTGAATAATCGGACTCGTTCTGGCTTTGGGAAGTGGACCACGGGTCACTTTGGAGTTGGTTGCTATCGGGCGTGAGGATTGCGGTGTTTGAGCCGTGTTCGAGCAGGCTTGACACGGGGAAACGCCCATCGATGGTTGATGAGCAGGCTTGAGTTGAGTGATTCGATTGATTGCCGTGGTGGGTCATTGTCTCTGTGCCTCGTGGTCTAAAAATATTGAGTGGGATACCGGCGTGGGTTGAATGTTTCGGTTTAGGGTACCCGTGAAAACAGCGGTGTCAATGGTTCGATAGGTGGTATCAATATGGTTTTTTACACAGGTGGGTCAAATGGGTTCCCTTGCCATACACTCTGTGTCTATGTCTACGCCACCACCGACCGAGTTTCACCCCATTGCCGGGCTTGCAGCCGCCGTATTTCCTGGTGCCGGGCACCTTGTGCTTGGGCGCCCCAAGCGGGCTATTTTGGCAGCGGTGGGTGTGATGGGGCTTTTTTTCTTTGGGCTGCTCATTGGCGGGATTGACGCGATTGATTCGAAGAACGATCGGGTCTGGTTCTTTGCACAGGTGCTTGTTGGGCCGCCGACATTCATTGTCGATAACATCCATCAGAGCCGGTTCACGGCATATGACCTTGACACGGGTGCGTTGCGGACAGGGTTTCCTGATGAGCATCGGATTGACGATGGATCGCGGATGGTTTGGGAGCTGC
>JAESSR010000178.1 GCA_016764015.1 Phycisphaerales bacterium | reverse complement strand
CGGTAGTTGAGGGTTTCGTCGTTGAGTTCGATGGTGAATGTGCCGGTTTGTTCGACGAGGATGGTGTCGCCGGGTGCCATGCTGGTGGCGTCTTCGGCACCTGCATGTCTCGTGATTGCTCGATCCTGCACATGCTTCACATGAGCAGGGCACCCGTCACCCGGAATCGGGCGATTACTTCTGTGGGCGGGAGGACCAGTGGAGGTGGGCGATTTTGAGTTGGTGGTTTTCGTGGGTCAGGAGGTAGCTGACGGCGACGCGGTAGTGGAGGGTTTCGTCGTTGAGTTCGATGGTGAAGGTGCCGGTTTGTTCGACGAGGATGGTGTCGCCGAAGGATTTTTCGGATTCTTGGGCGATGTCAAACTTGAAGGCCTTGACGGCTTTCATCTCGGGGGCGAGGTGGTGCTCGCTGTAGTATTCCCATGAGCCTTCGTTGGATGCGTTTTCGAGGATGGAGCTCTTGCCGTCGGCGAGGAAGAGGGCGGAGAGTGCATCAAGATCGGCGGCTTCCATGCCTGCGATATAGGCGTGGGCGACGGCGAGCCCGGGAGTTTCGGCCTTGGCATCGGTGGTTGCGGCGGGCTTGGGGGCGTGCCCGTGGTCTGGGCCTGCGGTCTTGGTGGTCATGGCGAGCATGGCGGCGGTTGATGCGAGGGCGATGGTGATGAGTGCGATGGTTTTCTTGGGTGACATGGGTGAGCTCCGTTGGGGGTGATGTTTGGGGATATTAGGCCTGAAGACCTCTTTTTGTTTGTGTCAAAGCAGGGTACCGGAGATGGGCACCCTGCATTGGCGTTTTCTGCACCTGCATGTCTTGTGATTATTTATCCTGCACATTCTGCGCATGAGCATGGCACCGAGAGCGGCGGGTATGCAATCGGTGTTATGGGCATCCGGCGCTGAATGCCGAGAGGTATGCTGAAACATCGAAGAAGTTGAATACCCCGTCGTCATTCATGTCAGCGATAGGATTATTGATTTGGAAAAAGGTGAGAAATGCGGAAACATCGAAAAAGTTAAGCACTCCATCGCCAGATAAATCTGCAGGACATGGGAGGCAGTCGAGGTCATAGACATACGCGGCTTGAAAAGAGCCAATAATCGCATTGTTGTTTCCATCGAGTACTGTATGGAAACCAAAATTGCGAAGGTCCCCCGAAGGGTTGTTGGGCACGATTTGTGCCCTTTGCACCCAGCCGTTGCCTGCACGCGTAAAGACATATGCCGATCCCGAGTTAAATCCTTGATCTGTTGAAACACTATCGGCTCCGACGATGACCGTGTCACCATTGGTTGAAACAGCTCCAAAGCGATCACTTTGCTCCCCATTATCAGGTACAAGCTTTGCGTTCTGAGACCAGTTTAAGCCGTTGTCATTGCTCGTAAAGACATACGCTGAACCCGAAATGTCATCGCCTAGGGCACCGACGGCGACGGTGTCTTCCCAAATGGAGACGGACGAACCAAATCCATCGTTTTCGGCACCATCTTCGGCGAGGAGTTTAGAGCGTTGAATCCAATCGCCGCCTGGGAGTCTTTCATAGACATATGCTGAGCCCGAGTTCATGCCATTATCATCATCACTACGAGCCCCGATCACAATCCTGCCGTTTGACAATTCTACAGTAGCGCCGAACTCATCGCCGGCTTGTCCATCCATTGGAACAAGTTTGGCCTCAAGAACCCAAGCGAAATTTAACAGTTGATAGATGTAAACAGCACCGGAGTTTGCCCCGTGTATGTCAGCCCCTGGTGCTCCTACAGCGAGAGTCGTCAAGCTTAAATCCAGTGAGAACCCAAAGTTATCGAATGGCTGTGCATCATCTGGTTGGAGTTTCTCCTGTAGGCCCCAGGCAAAGAGTCTGCGATAGGTATACACAGTGCCTGTATTTTGACCTGCAGGTCCTGAACCCGCTACAGCTCCAACAGCGAGACGCGAGGAACTAATTACCGTTGACCATCCAAAATGGTCCAATGCCATTCCATCATCTGGGAGGAGTTTGATTGTCTGATTCCAATTGGTACCGGATCGATCGAATACATATGCCGCTCCAGCCTCAAGTGCAGTGGTTGAATCTAAAGTTGCTCCAACGACGGCGGTGTTCCCGGAGAAATCGACACCAAAGACGCAACCAAAGCAATCGTTGAGAGATGGGTTGTCTGAAAGAAGCGTGTTGCCTAGCGGTTGCGGGTCGCATTGGGCATTGGCATGTGATGCCGATGCGATGACCAAACCGCCCACCAGTGTTGTGAGGATGGTGGTGAGTTTGCTCTGTCCGATAAATATGGCAGCCATGGTTTTCCCTCTTTGTGTGTTCGCTTTACGAAATGATCTTCCAACGAGAATCGCGAGACTCGATCGTAGCATGAATAGGATTTGGCACAATGCAAATGTTTGAAATGGCTCTTTTATAATGCCGGATGCCGGGTCTCGGATGCCGGGTCTCGGATGCCGGGTCTCGGGTGCCATGAAGGTGGCGTCTTCGGCACCTGCATGTCTTGTAGATGTCTGATCCTGCACATACGCAGCATGAATAGGGCACTCGCAGGCTTTAAATATCTGCTTCACCCTTTGGGTTGAAGCAGGGCACCGGGGTACGGCCCCGGGGGCGAAATAGCGGGCGAAAATCGAGGATCGGTTGCATCCTCTTTCATTGATGGTTGGTACCATGTGGCATACGAACAACTTGTGGGCCGGGCTTATCGTCTCGGCACGCTTTATGGAGAATCGACCGATGATGATGCTATCAACTGTGCTTGTGCTTGCTGGGTTTGCAGCGACGGGATTGGCTGGGCAGCCGGAGACTGAGGCTCGCCCGGTGGCGGAAACTATTCATGGGGAGGCCGTCACGGATAACTATCGTTGGCTCGAAGGGGATAACTCGGATCCGGCGAACATGGGGCTGGCGAATGACGAGGTCGGGGCGTGGACGGATGCGCAGAATGCGTATACGCGTTCGATTCTTGATAATCTGCCCGGGCGCAAGGCACTTGAGGAGCGGCTGCGGGAGTTGATGGAGGTGCCTGGGATTGGGTCGCCGAGTGTGTATGGGAATCGGTATTTTTATTCGAAGCGTGAGGGAGCGCAGCCTCAAGCGATTCGGTATGTGCGTGATGGGATCGATGGCGATGATCGGGTGCTGCTCGATCCGCAGCAGATTGATCCGACGGGGTTGACGACGGTTTCATGGATCGCGCCCAATAAGGATGGGTCGTTGATGGCGTTTGGGATGTATGCATCGGGCGATGAGAACTCAACGCTGTATCTGATGGATGTCGAGAGCGGCGAGTGGTTGGCCGATGTGATTCCGGGGAAAGTAAGTTTTTCGCAGTGGCTGCCGGATAACTCAGGGTTCTTTTATTCGGCGCTTGAAGACACGGACGACGCGTATTCGAGAATTATGAAGCTGCACAAGATCGGGACGCATCATCGTGAAGATGTCGTGTTGTTCCGTCAGCATGATATTGAGTTTTTCTATGGCGGTCACAACAAAATCGATGAGGAACTCGAAGCATTAAAGACGACCTATGGCCCCTTCGGGATTCCATCGGAAGATGGTCGTTGGATGGTCGTTGGGTACTGGACGGGGACGGCCGGGGTTGATTTGTGGGTTGCTGATTTGGACGCATGGTTCCGAACTGGTGAACTCAGCATCAAGCCGATGGCGATCGGGAAGATGGGTCGCATGGGCGGGTCGCACTTTGATGGCGATCGCTTTATTATGCAGCATTCGTTCGATGCTCCCAATGGCACGGTATCGTCGATTGATTTGACGAATCCGGGCTTTGAGAACTGGGATACGGTTGTCGCTGCCGATGAGAACTTGGTTATTGCTGGGACTTCGTTTGCGCGTGGGATTATCGCGGTGAACTATCTTGAGAATGCCAAGACCCGGATTGCGTTGTTTGATTACGCGGGCGGGTCGCTTGGTGACTTGAAGCTGCCAGGCATTGGCTCGGGTGGGTTGAGTGTTTCGGACGATCGCACGACGGCGTTCTTGAGTTTTTCGAGCTACAACATGCCTCGGAGTATTTATCAGATTGATCTAGCGACCGGCGAGCAGGAACTTTGGGCGAGACCTGATGTCCCCGTCGATCCATCACAGATTGAGGTATCGCAGGTGTGGTACGATTCGAAGGATGGCACGCCGATATCGATGTTCTTGATTCACAAGAAGGGCATTACGCTCAATGGGAAGAACCCGACGATTTTGTATGGGTATGGCGGGTTTGATATCTCGATGACGCCTTACTTTTCGTCGACGATGTTCCCATGGTATGAAAACGGCGGCGTGTATGCGGTCGCCAACCTACGCGGTGGCGGCGAGTACGGCAACGCATGGCACGAGGGCGGGATGCTTGAGCACAAGCAGAATGTGTTTGATGACTTTATCGCTGCGGGCGAATGGCTCGTCGCCAATGGGTACACGAACCCGGATCAACTCGGGATTGCGGGCGGGTCCAATGGTGGATTACTCACCGGGGCGGTGGTTGTGCAACGGCCGGATTTGTTCAGCGCGGTGATCTCGGCGGTGCCTTTGTTGGATATGGTGCGGTACCAGAACTTCCTAATGGCTCGGTACTGGGTACCTGAATACGGGACGGCTGAGGATGCGAGTCAGTATGAGTTCATTAAGAAGTACTCGCCATATCAGAATGTGAAGCCGGGCGTGAAGTATCCTGCGACGCTGTTCACGGCGGGTGAAAACGATACGCGTGTGCATCCGCTGCATGCTCGCAAGATGGCGGCGATCATGCAGGCGTCTTCAGGATCGGACTTGGAAGCCGAGCCGATCTTGTTGTGGGTCGATCGTGATGCCGG
>JAESSR010000177.1 GCA_016764015.1 Phycisphaerales bacterium | reverse complement strand
TTCTTGCCAAACCGAGCATGATGATGCCAAGTGGTGGTGGCAGTGGCGGCGGGCACAATCATGGTGGGAGTTCGGCGTCGATGCCTCAGATGGACATGAAGGTCATGGTTCCAGAGCAGTTTGTCCAGAGCTTAAACCCCGTCTATTCTGGGTATCTTGATGCACAGGAGCGGCTCGCCGATGACGATCTTGGCGGCTTCCTTGATGCAACACAACGACTTGGTGACTCGGTAGATTCGGTTGAAATCGTAGGGTTGGTCGGTGAGTCATTGGGTGGCTGGCGACGCTCGGCAACCAATCTGAAACTCAATGAGGCGGTGACCACCATTGACGATGCAAGAATCCGATTCGAGATCATGACCCAGGCGATTCTTGATATTCAAGATCTGTTTGGAAATGCGAGCGGCCAAACGCTGTACACCGCGTTCTGTCCGATGGCGTTCGACTTTACGGGTGCCAAATGGATTCAACGCGGCACCGAGATCAACAACCCGTACTTCGGAAGTCAGATGCTCCGGTGCGGCGACATTCAAGAAACGCACGAGCCGATCAACCAATCTGAACCTGATGGTATGGATATAGATATGAACATGGACAAGAAGACCCCTAACCAACACGAGGGGCATGACAATGAGTGATTTGACTCCACAAGTAAATGCTGGTCCTGTCGCAAAGCTCATCCGTTTTTGCCTTGAACAGAAACTGGTCGTTGCGATTTTTCTCTTTGTCATGATTTTCTGGGGCATCATGGTCGCGCCGTTTGATTGGGAGATTGGTGATCTGCCCAGAGACCCGGTTCCGGTCGATGCGATTCCTGATATTGGCGAGAACCAGCAAATTGTCTTTACGGAATGGATGGGGAGATCGCCTCAGGATATTGATGACCAGATTTCGTATCCGATGACGATTGCGCTCATGGGTATTCCAGGGGTCAAGGACATCCGCAGCTATTCGGTGTTTGGATTCTCGACGATTTATATTGTGTTTGAGGATGGGATCGAGTTCTATTGGTCTCGTTCGCGCGTGCTCGAAAAGCTCAACTCGTTGCCTGCTGGGACACTCCCGACTGGAGTAGTGCCCACGCTCGGGCCTGATGCAACGGCGCTCGGGCAGGTCTTTTGGTACACGCTCGAAGGGCGTGATCCTGATGGCAACCCGACCGGCGGGTGGGAGCTCGACGAGCTGCGCTCAATCCAAGACTTTACGGTCAAGTACCAACTCGCCGGAGTGGAAGGGGTGAGCGAAGTCGCTTCGATTGGCGGGTTTGTCAAAGAGTATCAGGTCGATGTGAATCCAGATGCGATGCGTGCCGCGGGGGTGACGCTCAAGCAGGTGATCGCGGCTGTCCGGAAGAGTAATCTTGATGTCGGAGCACGAACACTTGAGGTCAATCGGGCGGAGTACATCGTCCGAGGAGTTGGGTTTATTGAAAGCCCAGAGGACCTCGAACAAACCGCTATTACTTCACGCGATGGGCAACCAATTCTTATTGGTGACATCGCCAAGGTCGGCTTTGGCCCCGCGCTTCGGCGAGGTGTGCTGACCAAGGCCGGGGTCGAAGCGGTGGGCGGGGTTGTGGTTGTTCGGTATGGCGAGAATCCAATGGCGACCATCGAGCGTGTCAAGGAAGCGATCGCACAGACGGCTTCGGGTCTTCCTTCGAAGATTCTGTCGGATGGGACAGAATCTCGTGTGACCATCGTTCCGTTTTATGATCGTTCAGGGTTGATCAAAGAAACCCTTGGTACGCTCAACTCTGCGATCGAACAGCAGGTCTATGTGACGATCATTGTCGTGGTGCTGATGGTGATGCACCTGAGGAGCAGTATTCTCATCGGGGCAATGCTCCCGATTACGGTGATGGGGACTTTCATTGGTATGAAGGTGTTCAAGGTCGACGCTAATATTGTTGCGCTCTCAGGGATTGCGATTGCCATTGGCACCATTGTTGATATGGGCATCGTGCTCTCGGAGAATATTTTGAGGGGGCTTGATGAAGCGGACCCAGAAGAATCTCGGCTAGAAGTGGTCCATCGGGCAGCTTCCGAAGTTGGTGGTGCGGTTCTTACCGCAGTAGCGACGACTGTGGTTGGGTTTATGCCTGTGTTTACGATGCAGGCCGCCGAGGGCAAGTTGTTCAAGCCCTTGGCGTATACCAAGACCTTTGCACTCATTGCTTCGATCATTATCGCTTTGACGATTTTGCCCGCCGCGGCGCAGGTGCTGATGGGATTCCGAATCCCGATCAAATCGGTGCGTACTGTCGCCTCGGCGATTCTCACGGTGTTTGGAGTTTGCATTGCCATCTGGGTTCAACCACTTGGCGGGGTACTGATCGCAGCATTTGGCGCGTTTTACCTGATCGAGCCGGCATTGCCCAAGATTGTTGCTCGCGGGCTGCTCTGGGCTGCGAATCTGGTTGTCGTTGGTGTGGTGCTTGTTGTTCTCGCGGGGTCATGGGAACCCCTCGGACCAGGCCCGGGAATATTGGGCAACGCGATGTTTATCGCATCGATTATTGGTGGGTTGCTGCTCGTGTTCTGGATCATCCGAATCCTCTTCCCGCATGTCCTCGGCTGGGCACTTAAGCACAAGGTCATTGCGCTCTCGCCAGCTTTGTTTATAGTATTCTTTGGATCAACTGTTTGGATGGGATTTGATCAAGTCTGGGGTTGGTTGCCCGATAGTATTCGGCACAACGAACGGGTTGTAAAGGTCGCGCACGCGCTTCCTGGGCTTGGTTCGGAGTTCATGCCCTCGCTTGATGAAGGATCATTCCTCTATATGCCGACGGCGATGCCTCACGCATCGATTGGTGAAGCGACTGATATTCTCAAGGAGCTTGATCTCCGCATTATCAGTGTGCCTGAGGTCGAGATGTCAGTTGGAAAAATCGGGCGTGTCGATAGCCCGCTCGATCCCGCTCCGATCTCAATGATCGAGACCATTATCGAGTACTCCGATGAGTACATATCTGATGAAGATGGGCATCGTGTGCTGTTTGAGGTTGATTCACAGGGCGAGTATGTGCGGACAGAAACAGGCGATCTCGTTGAGGATCCTGATGGTAAGCCGTATCGGCAATGGCGTGATGAGATTCAATCGCCACAGGATATTTGGGATGAGATCGTCATAGCCGCCCAGATACCCGGAATCACCAGTGCCCCCAAACTCCAGCCGATTGAGACTCGGATTGTGATGCTCCAGTCCGGATTCCGTGCCCCGATGGGAATCAAGGTGTATGGCCCAACGCTCGAATCCATCGAGTCATTCGGGCTTGATCTCGAACGGCTCCTCAAAGAAGTTCCGTCAGTCCAACCGGCAGCGGTCTTTGCTGACCGTGTTGTTGGCAAGCCGTATCTGGAAATTGAGATCGACCGAGAAAAGATCGCTCGGTACGGTATTCAGATCGCCGATGTGCAGGAAGTCATAGAAGTCGCGATCGGTGGCAAGCCGTTGACGATGACGGTTGAGGGGCGTGAACGATACCCGGTTCGGGTTCGATATCAGAGAGAACTTCGGGATCAGCCTGAGACGCTGATGGATATTCTTGTGCCCGCCCCTGATGGAACACAGGTTCCGCTTGCCGAACTCGCGGATTTGAGCTATCGGCGAGGGCCGCAGATGATTAAGAGCGAGGATACATTCCTCGTTGCGTATGTGCTTTTCGATAAACAGCCGGGGATTGCCGAAGTGACTGTTGTAGAAGATGCGAAGGCCTATATCCAGTCGAAGATTGACGAGGGTGAACTTGTTGTGCCCGCGGGTGTCAGCTATGACTTTGCGGGGTCGTACAAGAACCAGATCCGCGCCGCCAAACGGATGAGTATTGTGCTCCCGCTTTCGTTGGTTGCAATCTTTCTGCTGCTGTACTTTCAGTTCAAGAAGGTCAGTATCACGATGATGGTTTTCTCAGGGGTCTTCGTTGCCTGGGGCGGTGGATTCATGATGCTCTGGCTGTATGCACAACCGTGGTTCATGAATATTGATTTATTCGGCACAAATCTCCGTGAACTCTTCCGGATCCGCCAATATAACTTGAGTGTTGCGGTCTGGGTTGGTTTCCTTGCGTTGTTTGGAATTGCGACCGACGATGGCGTGATTATGGCGGTACGCATCGAGCAATCCATGCGAGAAGAGAAGCCCGACACGATAGAAAAAATTCGATACTCGGTAGTCCGAGGCGGTCGGATGCGCGTTCGCGCAGCGGTCATGACCTCAGCGACTACTATCCTTGCGCTCTTGCCTGTGCTTACGAGCACAGGGCGCGGGTCAGATATCATGATCCCGATGGCGATTCCGACCTTTGGTGGCATGGCCGTCGCATCACTCACTTGGTTTGTCGTTCCTATCCTGTACAGTTGGCTGCAGGAATGGAAACTCCGTATTTCACAGATGTCCAGCAAAAGAACCCATGACTAAAGGAGTCATTTTATGAACCGTATCTCATTTACTGCTGTGTGCGCATGCTGCGCAATTCTTTCAACCCCGGCGATAGCCGGTCCAGGCCACGGGCACGGCGCTGATGAATCGCATACCCAGGCGGGTGATGCCAAACCAATCAATGCGTTGTGCCCGGTGGGGGAGGAGGCTGTTGAAGATGATGGCGGCCGATCTGTTTACAAAGGAAACACCATCGGCTTCTGCTGCCCTGGATGCATTGGTAGATTCGACAAATGGGACGAAGCAAAGAAAGACGAGTTCGTGGCCATGTCCATGATGAATCCTGATCCTTCCATGCATGATGACCATGCAGGGATGGATGCTCACGACGATGATGGGGCAACCGTGCCTTATATCCTCAATACCTGCCCGATCTCAGGCGGAGAACTCGGCAGCATGGGTGACCCCATCGTGAAGGTATACAACGGTCGCGAGGTTAAGTTCTGCTGCATGATGTGCGTACCAAAGTTCGAGAAAAATCTCGATGCATCGTTGGCTGCCCTCGATCAGCAGATCATTGATTCACAACTGCCGTTCTACCCAACAACCACATGCATTGTTTCGGGCGATTCGCTCGGCGATGAAGAAATGGGCGAGCCTGTCGACTATGTGTACAACAATCGGCTGATCCGATTCTGCTGCAAGATGTGCAGGGGTGATTTTAAGGCAGATCCAGAAGGCTAGATCGCCAAGCTTGACGCTGCCGTGATCGCTCAGCAGAGCGAGAGATACCCACTCACAACCTGTCCGATTTCCGGAGAAGAGCTCGGGGACATGGGTGAGACGATCAATGTCGTCTACGCCGGTCGTCTCGTGAAGCTTTGCTGCAACATGTGTGTACCGAAGTTCGAAGCAAACCCGATGCCGACGATCGGGAAGATCGATGCAGCTTGGATGGCGATGCATGACGGCAAAGGAATGGAGCACAAAGAAATGGATGATCACGGTTCCCAGGAAGGGCATGGCAAGCCCGGACACCACGACGGCTAATACAAAGGAGAAGTCTTATGAATAGCTTGAAGATCCTCAAACAAATTGGCGCGATCGGTACGCTCACCGTTCTACTCATGGCAACAAATGCGGTTGCTCAAGACGATCATGATGACGGGCATGAGCACGACGCTCAGTCAACGACTCATATATCAGGAGATGATTCACCAATCAACTCAATGTGTCCCGTCACGGCCGATGAAGAAGTCGATCCGGCGTTTACTATTGAATACGAGGGGCAAACCATCGGATTCTGCTGCCGAAAATGCAGAACACGATTCGATGAAGATCCCGAGGCGTATCTTGGCGAACTCCCGATGCCTCAGGCTGTATCACTTGTATCCCAAGCGGAACCATCACACGATGATGGTCATGATCATGGTGATGAATCTGCCAGTGAGGAGTCGCATGAAAATGACGAGGGCGAAGACCACGATCATGCGATCGATCACGACAAGGGTGAGTCGTGGATTTCCAAACTGATTGCTTGGATTGGAAAGTTCCATCCACCGGCCACGCACCTTCCGATCGGTATGCTGATCGGGGCTGCGTTGGCCGAGGGGTTGTTCATCATGACCAAGCGTGACCTATTCCGAAATGCGGGTACATTTTGTCTCGTTCTGGCTGGATTCGGCGCGATGGGTGCCGTGACGCTTGGATGGTTCAACGGCGGGTTTGCGTTTGTTGACGACGAATGGATACAAACGGTTCACCGCTGGCTTGGGACCAGCACGGCCATCCTCACGCTGCTCAGCATTGCTTTGCTGATCCGTGCGAGTAAACCCGAGGCCAAGCCTTCGGCGAGATTGTCGTATCGGGTATCGCTGTTTGCAGCTGCTGGTATGGTCGGGGCGACGGGCTTCTTTGGAGGTGCATTGATTTATGGCATCAATCATTATGCGTGGTAGGGAGATTCATCTATTGCATTTGTTTTCAAGAAAGTGAAGATACGAATGGTTCAGAGGGTTGCACAAAGAGTTTGGCTGTGTTTTCAACGGGCACATCTGCGCACGCAGTTGCTCGTCACGGTCAACTTATTTGTGACGATTCTGTTGCCAGGGTATCTCTATATTGATTTTCAACGGAGTGTTCAATCGCAACTCTATGAGAAAATTATTTCGTTGGGTGACGAAGCAAGGACGATTCAGGCCGCGATACAAGAGTTGAACAAGGTTGGAAGCGATGCTGTCCAACGGCACATCAACACAATCTGTGCAACGATGAATGCTGGTGATTCACCCGGTCACACTATTGAAGTGGTTGTCGATGGCAAGAAGTTTGTTTCCGAAGCAACAGAGCATCTTCATGATCATTCCTCGCCTTGGTCTGAGCTTGTAAGTGGGTCTTCGAATACTGATGGGGTTCTTGTTCGTGTTGGTGAACGGCGAGAGCCATTGATCACCAAGGTTCGCCGAGAATCGCTTGCAGGGCTTGGGGTATTGGCGGGTGTGACCATTTTCGGTGCTTTGATACTGAACTTACTTCTTATCCGGCTGGTCACTCGGCCGCTTGAACGAACGGTTCATGCGGTGCGTGAAGTGGGGCGGGGCAAACTCGGTACGACCGTCGGCGTGCATACAAACTTTGAGCTTACGCAGTTGGCCGACGAGGTATCATTGATGAGCCAGGAGCTTGCTCGGCGCAACAGGGATCGAGACGCCCAGATTGATCGCGCCCGGCGTTTGCAGTCTTATCTTCTTCCAACACAGATTCGGAAAGACAGAATCGAGATCGCTATCGAGTTTCATCCAGCGGATGAGATCGCCGGCGACTTTGTGGATGTATTGGAATGCCCCAACGGCGATACGCTGCTGTGCGTTGCTGATGTTGTTGGGCACGGCATTCATGCAGCGATGGGCTCGGCGGTGCTCAAAGCGCTACTGCTCACGGTTGATTTGAATGATCCTTCTCCGTCTGCCATGCTCGGGTGGATCAATCAACGGTTTTGTAAAACCAGCCTCCCGGAAGACTTTGCTTCCATGGTTTTAATGCGCATTTCGAGGGATGGAACGCGGATGGTGTATGCCAGCGCAGGGCATGAACTGGGATACCTTCGCCACTCAAACGGATCGTTCCAGGACCTGAACTCATCGGGCACTATTCTCGGTGTAGACAACCAAGCCGAGTTCGAGGATATTGAGTTCACGCTTTATCCAAACGATCTCGTTGTCCTTCTCTCAGATGGCATTGGCGAGACATTCAATGCTGACCAAGTCATTCTTGGCAGAGGCGCAATCACATCCATTGTCAAGAATCCTTCGAGCATCAAAGCGGGTGTAGTAGCCAAGGAAGTTATCAATAAGGCCGTAGATCACCGTGGAGACTCGCCTGCACTCGATGACATGACGGTACTTGTTTTGACAGTGCTTCCAAACAAAGGTGTTGACGAAAATATGTCAGGCGTGAGTTCAGTCCAGCAATCACAAGAATCACTTTGAAATCTAGTTGGAGCTTCTAAATGAAACATGATCGAGCACACCAAGAACTCGCTACAGACCCCGTTTGTGGAATGAAGATTGATCCGAGTTCCGCTTCCGAGTCTTTCGAGTACCAGAGCAAGCGGTATCATTTTTGTAGCGGTTCTTGTGCGAGCAAGTTCAAGGGTGACCCGCAGCATTACATTATTCCAATCAATGACCGCCCCGTCGGAGATACGCCAGCGGATGCGGTCTATACCTGTCCGATGCACCCCGAGGTTCAGCAGGTCGGGCCCGGTTCTTGTCCCAAGTGTGGGATGGCTTTGGAGCCTATGGATGCCACTGTTGAGCAGGATGATACAGAACTCAAGGATATGACCAAGCGGTTTGTTATCTCAGCGTTGTTCACGATACCGCTGCTCTTTATCGCGATGGGAAACCTACTTCCCGGCCAACCGGTTGACAAGTTGATGGGCCATTCAGTAGCGAGATGGGCCGAGTTCATCCTCGCAACCCCGGTTATTTTCTATTGTGCCTGGCCGTTCTTCGTGCGGGCTGTGCAATCGGTCAAGAACAAAAGCCCGAACATGTTCACACTCGTTGGGATGGGTGTCGGTGTAGCTTATGTCTTTAGTGTGGTCGCTACATTTGCTCCGAGTCAATTTGCAGAGGCGTTCCGAAATGAATCAGGATTTGTTGCGGTGTATTTTGAAGCCGCGGCATTCATTACGATGCTTGTCTTGCTCGGGCAGGTCCTTGAACTCCGGGCAAGATCACAGACCGGATCAGCCATCCGCGAACTCCTCGAACTTGCCCCGCCGACGGCGATGCTCATCGGTGATGATGGAACCGACACTGAGGTTCCCGTTGAACAACTCAAAGAGGGTGATCGGGTTCGAGTCCGTCCAGGCGATAAAGTCCCAATTGACGGCGTCGTTATTGAAGGCAAGAGCACCGTCGACGAATCCATGATCACCGGCGAACCGGTGCCGGTGGTCAAGGAGCAAGGAACGCAGGTCACCGGCGGCACCGTAAATATGACAGGTTCGTTTGTCATGGAGGTCGAGCGTGTTGGAGCCGACACCATGCTCGCTCAGATCGTGCAGATGGTCGCCGATGCCCAACGCTCACGAGCACCAATCCAGAAACTTGTCGATGCTGTCGCCGCTTGGTTCGTGCCGGCGGTCATTGTCGTTGCTGTTGTTTCGTTTGTAGTCTGGTCAGTTTTCGGGCCGTCACCTGCAATGGCGTACGCCCTAATTGCTTCGATATCAGTGCTCATCATTGCTTGCCCGTGTGCACTTGGGCTTGCAACACCAATGTCAATCAT
>JAESSR010000176.1 GCA_016764015.1 Phycisphaerales bacterium | reverse complement strand
TGGGAACATGGGCCAGCCCAAATACGAAGGCCTCACAGTTCTCAACGACAAGGGCAAGCGTCACTTCAATGGAGTCGTTCGATGTCATCCAGACACGCTTGCGATTCCAAGGCGTTGGCGAAAGTCCCGCTGGATCTTCGTCAATTCGATGAGCGACCTGTTTCATCGAGATGTCCCTGTAGAGTTCATCCAGCAAGTCTTCGCAGTTATGAATGAATGTCCTCGGCATCGTTTCCAGATTTTGACGAAGCTGCCTGAGCGAGCCCTGGAGCTTGCAACGAAACTTCATTGGACAGACAACATCCTCATGGGCACGAGTATTGAGAATGATGAGGTATGCAGCCGTGTGGAACCGTTGAGAGAGATTCCCGCAAAGGTGCGTTTCTTGTCATTGGAACCACTGATCGGGCATCTGCCGAGTCTCGATCTCAGTGGTATCCATTGGGTGATTGTCGGAGGCGAATCTGGTCCAAAGTCACGCTCGATGGATCAAGTTTGGGTTCGAGACCTCAGAGACCAGTGCGTGACTGCGGGCGTTGCGTTTTTCTTCAAGCAGTGGGGCGGCGTGAACAAGAAGGCAGCTGGGCGAGTCTTAGATGGCCAAGTCTGGGATCAGATGCCTGAGATGGAAATACTCAAGGAATGAAAGGGATGCTAAATGCAGTTTGAAAACTCAGCTGATTATTTCAATGTAGCAGTTCGATCAATCATGTGGAAGCCCACTCTGAATTCATAATACGTTACCCGTTTCAGGACTTGATGATTGCTGTTTCCTGACCATGATTGCCTGCCTTCCAAATACGCCCATTCTACGAGGATACTCGCATAAAGAATGGGCTAGTTTTTTTGGGGGGCAGGCCAGCTGTGCTCCATAGCCGTTTGATGAGACAAAGCGGTAAGTCGCCTAAGATAAGTAGTGGTATAAAGTATGAGGGCGGGTCAATTGTCTGATTATTGAAATGGGTGATAAATGAAGACAGTCGCTTTAGAAATAGATAATCAACTGCTTCCAGAGTGGTATCACGTCACGGCATTGTCCAACTTTGTGAAAGGGTATGATAAGTACCAAGGGCGTTACTCTAAAGCCCATATTTCTCAAAGCACGTTTCCTGATCAGTTCTTCTTGCTTCGAGAAGAAGAAATCCCCATTGGTGTTTCCAAGGCTTCTAGGCTCGTAGACAAGCTTGGATTAGACGGCGACAGGCTTATCGTTTTAAAAACAAGAATGCCAGAAAATCAGTTGCGCAATGATCATGCTTCGGGTGTAGCTCAATACGTACCTCAAGACTTCATCGACTTAGACTCGGTGTATTTTATTGATAATGAGCAAAGCCTTGATGTTCTCAAACTAATCCCAGCGCGTATAGAAGGCGTCGTCGCCCAATCGTTTGAAGTGATAGACAGAACTCTATTGCCTTGGGATCAATTGACGCCACGAACGATATCGGTGCTGCCTATAGCAATGGCTTGTCAGGCATCTTGTAAATTTTGTTTTTCAAAGGCTTCTGTTTCGTCAGGTTTTGAAGGGCGGATTTCTGATTGGGGTCGCATTGTATCCGTATTGGAAACTGCAAAGGAAGCGGGGGCTGAACGCGCTGTAATTACAGGTGGAGGCGAGCCTACCCTGTTGAAGGGCGATCAGATGCTCAAGCTTGTTGGAGAATGCGCATCGCATTTTAGTAAAGTCGTTCTCATCACAAATGCCCATCTTTTGGGGGAAATGGATACAGAGAAAAGATTGGCGGCGCTTTTATGTCTAGATCAGGCGGGGCTATCAGTTCTTGCAATTTCACATCATCATTATGATGCAGCACAAAATGCTGAGATCATGGGGCTAGACACAAAAACCGAAAAAGTCGTCAAAACTTTTCGTGACCATGAAGAGGCATTTAGAAACATTTCTCTTCGTTTTGTTTGTGTTCTCCAAGATGAGGGCGTTTCAAGTGTGCCAGATATTGAGCATTATCTGTCATGGTCTGCTGGGCAGGGTGTTGCACAAGTTACTTTCAAGGAACTATATGTTTCCACAAGCAATGAGTCTGCGTTCAGTGATTTAGCGGCGAATGACTACAGCGCGAAGCATCAGGTTTCCTTGAGTGTTGTCTATGACTTTGCTGCTAAACATTCCTGGGAAAAGGTTTCAGAACTTCCTTGGGGAGCACCAATCTTCAAGGGCGAATGGGACGGGCGGTGCATGCAGATTGCCGCTTATACAGAACCAAGCGTTTATTGGGAAAGAGCAAACGGTGTCGCACGTAGCTGGAATTTAATGAGCGATGGCACGGCTTTAGCGTCATTGGAAGATCCCATGAGCCAGGTCGCCCCACGATGAATTTTCAAGAGTTTAAAGCATTTAGAGACCAAGTTACAGAACAAAGATCATTGTTGCGATTGGACTGTATGAACCCCTTCAAGGCAATGAGTTTTCTGAAGGTTGGGTTCGAAAATGCAAGGCGTCACTCCTGTGATGATGCTTTGGATCTATGGGCGGAAACAATGGGCGTCGAAGAATACAGGAGCGCAGCAATAGCTTCTGGAGGCGTCCGTGCATCCCTGAAGGGGCTTTTCAATATATTCGCTGCTCATGGTAAAGAGTTGTGGTTGCCAGAAGATGTCTACCCTTTTTACTGGGATTCCGCACAAAATGAAGGGCTATCCTCTCGTTCATTCCCCACACTTCCCATTCCAGATTTTACAGTTTTGAATCAAGCTTCTGCAGAGAGTGTTGTTGTCATAACAAGCCCCGTAAGCCCTTTGGGGCGAACATTAAATGATGAAGAAACATCTCAAATCAAGCATTGGTTGAGTGAGTCTAAGGGGCGACGGGTATTTCTTGATACGGTGTATTCCTATACACGTGGCTTCGATAAGAACACAATGGATCTATTTGAAACAGGGCAATGTTTCGTGTCTCATTCTCTTTCGAAAGCATGGCTTGAGCGTGGTGTGTTTGGAGCATTATTAGCTCCTGAAGGGGATCAGCATGTCTGCAGAAATGTGTTGGTGAGCCCTTCAAATATGGCCTGTAGTTCTGCGTTCACTGCACTCGGGCAAAGTAATTTGCCTGACAAGCAACAGCATGCCTTTTCACAAGAGTGGAGTAGGCTTGCTTCGGATATTCGTGAGTTTGTGCCGAGTTTTCAAATTCCAAAAACAGGATATTTCGCAGCAATAAACGCTAAGCATGATGAAGTTTTAAAAAAATACAACGCGCTGGTAATTCCAGCGACTGTCTTTGGATCAAGCAGGCAAGATGTCTCTATCATTAGTTGCTTATACGATATCTCTTCGTGAATTTCAAGAAGGCATTCTTTCCTGAAACCAAAGCTGGAATGACCTGCCAACTCCCAAATAATTAGCCCATCCCTATATACAAGACCATTCACGGAATGGCCTCATCCGGAACTGAAGAATCAATGCGTCAGGCATCGAAGTCTCATTTATTTCTGACCCGCTACATGACTCGCTTTGAGTCCAAACGTATCCAAATCAAATAGATTGAGAACAACTCTTGGCCGCATGGTCTGCGACACCGAGAAGGTCTTTACGAGAGCTCCCATCGCATGCGAGTTGAGAGAGACCTCGGATGGTGCCGACAATGAACTTAGCGAGGATCTTTGGCTTGGTATTGAGTTCTTCGCCGTTGGCATGCTTGGCTTTGAAGAAATCGTGCAGTGCAGATTCCAGGCTTATTTTCATTGTCAGTGTGACCGCACAGGCTTGTGAGTCGCTTGCGGCCCCAGAGCCGCCGGCTTGCATCATGGCACATCCGGGCGGGGTCGATTTGTTCGTGTAGAGGATAACGAGGCTGGAAAGTAGTTCTTTGAGGAACTCGGTCGTACTCATTTTCTCAGAGTTTGCGAAGAGTTCACCCACAAACTCGGCATGGGTACTCATGTACTGGGTAAGAGCTTTTTCGAAGAGTTCGTGCTTGCTGCCAAAGGCGTTGTAGATGCTCGACGGGCCAACGCCGATGGCTTCACCTAAATCTGCGATCGAAGTTCGATTGTACCCTTTTTCCCAAAACAGCCTCAATGCCCGTTCTATGGCCTCTTTTTCAGGGATTGATCGTGGTCGTGACATGTGATGCTCCAGTTTTAGTCATTTTACTTCAAAAAAGGATTGACTTCAAGCGAATAAAGAATATATTTGAAGTGTTCACTTCAAAACAATACTCTTGAAAGGAGAAATCATATGCCACTTACACTCACCATCAGCCAAGGTGTCATCGAAACAAGCAAGGCCAAAGAGGCTGTTGTTCAGCTCACAGACTCCATGCTCAAATGGCACGGGCTCACGGGAAACTCCGTCATGACCCCCAATGTCACCGCCAATGTTCACATCGTTCCTGAAGGGCTCAGCTTTTCAGGCGGCGAAGAGTTCGATGCGGTTTGGGTCGAATGGAAAGTTCCATCGTTTGCATTCGCATCATCCGAGGTCCTCAAGGGATTTGGCCAGGACGCTACGGACATTATCTTTGATCTGGCTGGTGGAAAAGTATCACGGGACAACATCTACTTCAATGTTGTTCACACCGTTGACGGTGCTTGGAATCTTGACGGCATCGCCATGAGCAACGAAGAACTCGGCGAAGCGATCTCGAAGGGGGTGGCATCATGAGCCATTATGTACTCGTCCATGGGGCGTGGGAAGGTGCTCTTTCTTGGGAGAATGTTGTGCCAACGCTTGAAGAGCAGGGACACCAAGTTTCAGTTGTTGAACTCCCCGGAAGCTTGAGCAACATGAAACCAATCGAAGATGTCACGCTCGAAACCTACATCTCGGCTGTCAAGGAAGTGATCGATAAGAGCAACGATCAAGTCATTCTTGTTGGCCACAGCTTAGGCGGCATCGTGATTTCTCAAGTCGCAGAGCGTTTCGTTGATCGCATCGAGCGGCTGATTTATGCCGCAGCGTTCTTGCTCAAGGATGGGACCAGTGCTATCGAGGCGATGCAGAGCGATCCGGGCGGGCAGTTACTCCCGCAACTTGTGTTCTCTGAAGATCAGTCGTATGCAGAGGTCTTGGAGTCGGTGTGGCGTGAGGTCGGGTTCCATGATACTCAACCTGAAGTAATCAATGATGTGCTGACCAAGTTGGCGGCCAAACAAGCAACAGAGCCATTCATGGCAAAGCTCGATCTGAGCAGCGAGCGGTTTGGATCAGTACCAAAATACATCATTCGCACAGCAACAGATCGGATCTTTAGTCTTGATCTACAGGACCGCATGATTGAGAACTGGTCGGTTGAAAAAGTAGTGACGCTTGAATCTGGTCACTTTCCGGCTTTATCGATGCCCAAAGGGTTGGCGAATTCCATATTGTCCATTACGGCTTCACAGCGGAGTACGAGATGATTCATCAATCCAAACGAATCTTGTTCGTCGTCACCAGCACCGAGACCATTGGCCCCAAAAATCGCCCGAGCGGATACGAGTTCTCAGAGGTTGCTCATCCGTACCTGGTGTTTACAGCCAATGGACACCGGGTCGACTTTGCCAGCATCAAAGGCGGACGCCCGCCTGAGGATGGGTTCAACAGCGAAGACCCTGCAAGTGTCATCTTTCGTGAATCCACGGGGTTCAATGATCTGAATGAGTCGAAAAGGCTCGACCAAATAGTCCTTGATCTATACGACGCTGTTTTCTTCCCTGGCGGGCTCGGCCCGATGGATGACATGCTTCATGACCCGATTGTGAAGAAGACCGTTGCTCATTTCTACGAGACCGATCGAGTCGTAGGAGCCGTCTGCCATGGCCCGGCAGCATTGCTCAATGTTTCGATCTCAGATGGAACAAAGCTCCTTGATGGGAAGCGAGTTGCAGCATTCACAACCGCAGAGGAGATCGGGCACTCAGAACATGATGTCCCATTCATGCTCGATGCAGAAATGGAAAAGCAAGGCGCTATCCATTCATTTGCCGATCCATTTGCTAAACATGTTGTGATTGATGGCTTGCTCATCACCGGGCGAAATCCGGCATCGGCAGTTGGTGTTGCACAAGAGATGGCGAGTTCAATGAATGGTCAACAGAGCAATCGAAATCTGCATGTCTTTGCAAGTTGAGTCATTTACTTCTGACCCGCTTACTGACCCGCTTTGAGTCCTAACGAGTCCATCACAGTCCCTCCGAATCATCAATAACAGTCTTTCAGGGCTGATTTCAAGGTAAGCACAGGGCATGGCATGCAAGAGGTCGAGAGTTCGATTCTCTTCGTCTCCACTTACAAAAAACGCCGTTGGCATTTAGCCAGCGGCGTTTTTTGATGGATATTGAGAACAGAGGAATTGGGACCGACCCGCTTTGACCCGCTTGCTGACCCGCTAGGTGTTGGAATGAGCACTGTCTTGATGTAAGGGAGTGTTACAAACAATGGAGGCAGGCAAACATGGCACGGAAACGGCATTCAGCAGAGCAGATCATCAACAAACTTCGAGAGGCCGAGGTGCACCTCGGTCAGGGGATGAGCGTCCCGGAGGTCGCACGCAAGCTCGGGGTCACCGAGCAGACCTACTACCGCTGGCGGAAAGAGTACGGCGGCTTAAAAACCGACCAAGCCCGAAAGCTCAAGGATCTTGAAAAAGAAAATGCCCGGCTCAAGAAGCTCGTCGCTGATCTGAGTCTCGACAAAGCCATGCTCCAGGAAGTCGCCCAGGGAAACTTCTAAGCCCGCACCGGAAACGCAAAGCGGTCGGGATACTCCTCGATTGCTTCGAAGTTTCCGAACGGCGGGCGTGCAAGATACTGAGACAACCACGGGCATCACAGCGATATCGACCAATCATGCGTGATGACGAGTTGTCGTTGACGCAGCGGATCATCGATCTCGCGTGCATGTACGGCAGATACGGCTACCGCCGGATCGCCGCGATGCTCCGGCTTGAGGGCTGGCGTGTCAATCACAAACGGGTCGAACGAATCTGGAAGCAGGAAGGACTCAAAGTGCCGAAAAAACAGCGTAAAAGAGGCCGATTGATGCTCGGTGATGGATCGTGCGTCCGGCTCCGAGCCGAGCACAAGGATCATGTCTGGACCTATGACTTCGTCCTCGGAAGGACGCATGAGGGCCGGAGCTTTCGGATGCTCAATGTGGTCGATGAGCATACGAGGGAGTGCCTTTCGATTGATGTGGCGAGGAATCTCCGCAGCGATGATGTGCTTGAGCGATTGGCCTAGCTGATGGCCACGCGGGGCGTACCGAAATATATTCGCTCGGATAATGGATCTGAGTTCACCGCCAATGTGGTGCGGAACTGGTTGAGCAAAGTGGGCGTGTCCACGCTGTATATTGAGCCGGGGAGTCCCTGGGAGAATGGGTATATCGAAAGCTTCAACGGCAAACTCCGCGACGAGCTACTCAACGGCGAGATCTTCTACACGCTTCGAGAAGCCAAGATTTTGATCGATCGTTGGCGGATTCACTACAATACCGTGCGGCCTCATTCATCGCTTGGATATCGCCCACCAGCACCCCAAACCCGGATCACCCGGGTCGTCAATCATCCATCAGAGGCCTGCTCCGCTACGCTCCACAGCCCCCTGATGGGACAAAGCAACGCCGCTGCCCTAACATAGCGAGTGGTACAGAATATGGGGGCAGGTCAATAGCAATGGGCTTCATCCATTTAGTGGTATTGCGCCACACACTGAACCAAGTGATACCGCGGCAAGGCAGGAAGAAGTAGACGCGATAAATAAAATGAATGAACTTCGAGATTGGAGAAACAAATGCGGGGGAGGTAAAGGAAATGAAACGCCAGCAAGAGATCCTTTGGGGCATTAAGTGCGTGATGATCGGCATCACTGTATTTATCAGCGGCGGTTGCGTAGCAAGCTATCCTGTAACGCGTTCTGAAACTCAGCAGTTATATGATAATCCGTCGAATGTGCTGGATCGCTATAGTGAATCGGAAGATGAATCTTTTGTTGTGTATTGGCTGTCGCGTATGGTGGGTAAGGCTGATGGAATATCTACAATATATGAGGACAACTCTAATGGTGCGTTCACTCTCGTTTTTCGAAGATTACTGCCAAATCGTCGTGTGCAATATTCCGTGTATTTCCGAGATCACAGGGTAAACGAGATACAATACAAGGCATTTGCAGTGCAATACAATAAATGGAATAAAATTAATGATTTTTTTGGGGACATTCGTTTGCTGATAAATGGTACTGATTCAGATGAAGGACTAGTCGCCTATTCAGGCCCAATGAAGAAGCATCATCTTGACACAAAAAGTGGGAGAAGTATTTCAGTTCCTGCTGGAGGTTTGTCCACATATGAGTATGAGATATTTGAATTGGCTTCGTACGACTATTTGAATAACGACGATAGGAGAGAGATGTGGGGGCTAGGAATGCATGGAGTGCTAGTTGAATTGATGGTGAATGAGCTTGATGCGTTCGGTGAAACAGTTCGATAAGATCATCAAAGAATAATATCCAGTGGAAACGAATACAGAAGTTGTTGAGAAATTGCATGTTCAAAAACACCCCGATATTCTGAACAGTATTAAGGTGTTCAATAGTTCAGAAATCTCTGAACAATCGCGCAACCGACCATCATTCTTCTCCGTATTGTCTTCTGAGCCAAGTTCTTTGGCCTTGAAACAGGAGATTGACCATGGCCATCCG
>JAESSR010000175.1 GCA_016764015.1 Phycisphaerales bacterium | reverse complement strand
TCATCGCGGCGTAGAGCGTGGCGTGCGGGGTTTTGCCGGTGGTTTGCCAGCCCGCGGCGATCGCTCGTTCAGCGATGGCCTTGGCTTGGAGGGGCTCCTTCGCCTCGGCGAGAACCTTGGCGGCCAGGTCCAGCCCGCCGAGGCGCTTGGGCTTGTGGGGGGTGGGCGTGTCGTTGGGCCGTGTCGCGTTCTTGTCGGGCTTGGCCTTCGTGCTCGCCTTGGGCTTGGCTTTGGCGACAGTCGCGGGCGTGTTGGCCCGTGCGGGCATCTTGGCAGTGGTCTTCTTCGCGGATGTTTTCTTTGCTTGTTTTGTTGCTGGCTTCGTCATGTCATTTCCTTTCGAGTTGGGATGGTCAACCGGTTACGCCCGGTTGGTGTGAATGGTCGGATTGGTTGGCGAACTCGGAGCGGGCTGACGGTTGGCTTCTTTGCAGGCGTGCGTGCGTCCTTGGCGGTATCCGGTGTGCAGGCCTTCGTGGTACGCGGCTTCGAATACCGCTTCGACGAGTTCCCGGATGCCCCACACGCTGGTCTCGAAGAAGTCGTCGCCGGTGTTAGTCGTATCAAGCGAATCGCGGAACATGGCCTTGCGAGCGGTTTCTATGGCTTTGTCCATCGCGTCTTGTTTGGCAATCGCGTCGAGGCTGCGTGTGGGGTTGGTCGTCATCGTTCGGTTCTCCGTTTCGTGTTCCGTGGCAGGCGTCCATTCGCCTTCCGTGTGTCACATGAAGCCATGAAAACGGATGGAATGGAAGGCCATTGGGCCTTTATTTGCAAATGTTTTCGAGATTCGGGCAGACTCGGGGCGACATGTGGGCAAGCCATGCCAGGAGGTGCGGAATGACTCCCGAACACGCGCCTAATTCCGATGGATCGCCCCGGTTGAACCCGGCTGCGCTCGCGGTCGAAGACGCGGCCAAACTGCTCACCAAGGCGGGCGGTGTGCGTATTTCAGTAGAACAAATCCGGGCAGACATCGAAGCTGATGCGCCGATAAACGCCGACGGGACGATCAACCTCGTGCACTACGCCGCGTGGTTGGTGCGGGAGATGGCGACAGAAGGAGCGACCATTGGCATTGATCCTCGACAACTCAGGCCGAGCGAACTGTGCCAACTGCTGAACTCGACGCCGATCGGTGAAGTGATCAGCGATCGGCATCTGCGTCGGCATCGCACGCGGGCCGGGCTGCGCATCGCGGCGAGCAACGAGCCGCAGCGGGTTGATCTGCTGCGCTTTGTCGCGTGGCTCATCAATGAACGCCACAAGCCCAAGCAGGAACCCGAGGGATTGACTGGCTATGACGCACAACGCGAGCGGGTGTTGGCGCGGAGCAAGGCCCAGTCGCTCTCGGGGCGTGACATTGGCGAGCTACCCGAAGTGGTCGATCCAGATCGCAAGGGTCGGGCCGAGAGGGACTTTCGGTTCTTCTGCGAAACCTATTTCAAGCAAACATTCACGATGGCGTGGTCGGACGATCACTTGAAAGTCATCGCCAAGATCGAGCAGGCCGTGCTCGAGGGCGGATTGTTTGCAATGGCCATGCCTCGTGGGTCGGGCAAGACGACGCTGTGCGAGATGGCGTGTTTATGGGCGATCTTAATCGGGGCTCGTCGGATTGTCGTTCGCCGACGCCACGCCCGACGAGATGACCTTCGTCAAGTTCCGCAAGCGGCTCCGAGAGGCCAAGCTCGATGAGTACCTCTTCCAATCCGTCGTCAAACACCTCGATTCACAGGGCTTTCTGGTGCGGCGGGGCACGATGGTCGATGCGACGATCATCGAGCAATCAACGGGGTCCAAGAATGACGACAGCCAATCAACATGCGATCAAGACGCGGGTTTCACCAAGAAGAACGGCAAAACCCATCACGGCTACAAGGCGCACATCGCGTGCGATCTGTCGGGGATCATCACCGACTACAAAGTGACACCGGCCAATGTCCACGACAGCAAATGTATTGATGAGTTGGTCGAAGATGAAGACAAGGTCGTGTACGCCGACATCGCGTACTCGTCGAAGGAACGACGCGATGCATCGCGCGAGCGTGGCGTGATCGACGGGATCGTGTATAAGAGGACACGCGGCCAAGCCGAGTTGCACGATTGGCAAGATCGGTGGAATGTGCTTGTTTCAAAGGTTCGATCGGGTGTGGAGCATCCGTTTCCGATGTTGAAACATCAGCTTGAGTATCGCAAGGTGCGGTACCGCGGCTTGGAAAGAAATGGATTTGATGTGTGCCTGATGCTGATGGCGTGCAACCTGAAACGAGGGCTGTGGCTGGGGTCGAGATGTTTGGATCCTGTGCCAAAGAAGGTGTGAAGTGCGCGGTCGCTGCGCGCTGACCGAGGCGAAACCGATCGAATCGTGCTGATTTGGGCTTCAGATGACCAGATTGAGCAAGTAGAAAGGGAAGTCTTGCATCTACACTCGATTTCGAGTTGAATCAGGTGGAAGTAGCTGATTGATCAGAGACTCCAGGCCAGATAAAGCATGAAGTCTCCCCTTCAAGCTGGTACAGAAATGGGTACAAGCACAGGAAGCGGTATGATCAAGATAATCGGCAACGATTCAGGACTTGAGGCTGAGGCAGCTCAGGTTCTCAAGGATGCCGCTGCACGTGCTTGGCCATGGATTTGTGAGGATCCCCATTCCCATATATGGATCTTTCCGAATGTACAGTGCTATGGCCAAAAGCCCCAAGATTTGGATATCGTCGTACTTGCACTGCTGGATCCGGCACGCGCTCTATTTCAACCTACTGTTGATCTCTTTGATATGTATAACAACCGTGTCGATGCCACGCAGGTTCAAGTGCGATCTTTATGCCTCTGCATTGAACTCAAATCCCACGGGCCAGATGGGGTTCGGTTCGATGGCAACAAAGTTGAAGTTCACTACCACGGCACGGGCTGGAAGAGTGCGACACAACAGAATGAAAAGCAAAAATACTCGCTCAAGAACTATCTGGAGAAGCATATGCGGGGCGCCCGCATTCCGCATATTTGCAATCTTATCTGGCTTTGGAACATACCTAGGGAAGAACTACCGAAGTCAACAAACAACTTGCTACCAGCATCGTTCACCTGGTCCGGCTTACTGAATGCCGTCGCTTCAAATCAATGCGTCTGGCCCCAAGGCGGAAATGCCACCTCGCCGATTCAACTACCAACAAAGAGTCGGTCGCGCTGGACGACGCGGTGCAGGTCTCTCGCTTGCAGTAGCTTTCTGCAGAGGGCGCAGTCATGACGAGTTTTACTTCCAGCGCCCTGAGGCTATCACGGGCGGTTCTCCTCCTCCTCCGTACATCGACTTACGGCAAGAGGAAATCATTCGTCGTCTCTTTGTCAAAGAGCTTCTTCGCCGAGCGTTCGCAACCTTGCCTCCACTTGATGCCGACGATGGAAGCCGGTGGATGCACTCGATCTTGCCAGCCGAATCATGATGATGGGCTTCCGATGCACACGGATTGATCTGGCGGTTGATCATGTGATGCAGGAGTTCGATCTCTACGAGCATGCCTTGGCATCGTGCAGGGCGAAAGAACTCTGCATCATGCGTACCTATGAGCCTGACGAAGCGTTCAAGGTTGATGGCACACCGATTAAGAAACTGCTCAAACTCGGGCAACGCGAATCCGAAGTCTGTGCTCGCATCTACGACAAGGGTCTCGAAACAAAGCTGCTACCAGTCGGCCAATGGGAACGCTTCGAGGTCGAAATCAAGCACGCTCGTGCGAATGAAGTGTGCATGGCTTTGGTCAGCGCAGGCAGCAAATATAACATACGCCTCTGGGAGTATGTCATCGGTTCAATAGACTTTCGGATATGCAATGGACGAAGCGAACGCAGCCGACGACCACGCGCCGCATGGTGGGCTGAGTACATCGGTCAATCAATACCAAAGCGAATCAAACCAGTGCCCAAGGAATCGAGTTTGGAGCAATGGTGCGAGTGGTTTCGCACGGCTGCCGGTCGTCGCTTGCTCCAAATCGCCAACGAACTCGGGCAAACACCCTACGAGTTTTTCGCACAACTCATCGAAGATTTAAAGCCTGCGACAACGACAGTGCCAGCAACGGTCGAGGCTCGTGAACGAGCACGAAACACATAACTGTGTAAATGTGACAGTGAAAAACACAGAAATGAGTTTTCATCATGATATAGCAACTTGTCCGATAAATACGGAACTTCGGAAGCCTTCGCCCTGTATGGATACGAATGGAGGCTGTGAACACAGATGGGGGAGTCAGGTGATTACAGATATGAACAAAGTAGGATTATTGGCCATTGGGCTAAGCACTTGCAGCGTCGCTGCCCAAAGTGACCCTGACTACGGGATCAATTTCGTCACCATCGGTGATCCAGGGAATCGAGATACCAATGAGTTTGAGGTGCCACTTGGTCCTGACGACCGTATTGGTGGCGTGGAATATAAGTACCGCATGGCAATCACCGAGGTCACGGTCGCTCAACACCTTGAGTTTGTAGCGGCCTATTACCCTATTTATGTCAAGAACACCGGGTCGCCAGTTGGTACTGGCCAATTTACTGGACTTTCGATCCGCGCCGCGTTTGGACAGATTCACATCCGGGCTGGGCACATCCCCGAAGCACCCACGGATATCGGGTGGGAGTATGCCGCTCGGTATGTGAACTGGCTGCACAACGGTAAGATCATAGAGGAATGGGCGTTTGAGAGCGGGGTGTTCGACACCTCAACCTTCGTGCAGGACGACGATGGCAACTGGCTGCATCAAGAGGTCCACACGCCGGGGGCGCGGTACAGGATGCCGACCGCCAACGAGTGGCTCAAGGCCGCATACTGGGACCCTGAGAAGAGTATCGGCGAGGGCGGGTATTGGCGCTACCAGAACAGCTCGGACATCGAGCCCCGCCCGGGATTGCCCAGCGAAGGCGGGGAGCGCAATGCGGGTGAGGATAACAACGATGTGTATCCGCTGGCGGTTGGATCGTACCCGAGCGTCATGAGCCCGTGGGGCGTGCTCGACATGGCGGGCGGCGAGTCTGAGTTTTTCGAGACAGTGCCCGAGTCTGGGAACAACAGAAGTCAGCGAGGAACCGGTGGTTCAAATTACAATAACGCATACTACGACGACATTTTTTCACCTGATATCATAGGATATTATGTTAATACGAGTATATTTGCGATTGCAGGCTTTCGCTTGGTGTCCCCATCGCCTGCCCCGATGGACTTGAATGCAGACGGGCGTGTGAACTTCTTTGATGTGTCGATTTTTATTCGTTGGTACATCAACAACGACAATCGCGCCGACTTAGACGCGAATGACTCACTCGATCTCACAGACATTAGAATCTTTATCGCATTAATAGATAACTAGGTAGCAGCAATGTAATTGCTACCACTTTTTTAACAGGAGAATAGATATGAACAGACTGATTCAATCACTTGCCGCGTCCTCACTGCTGCTTCTTGCTGGCGGAACTGGCTCAGCGGATGTGTTTTCATCGCCGACGCGTACCAGTAATGCGACGGTGGGGGTGACTGAAACTTCCCCAGGTTCGAACCGGTACAATGTCACGATCAGGCAGATCAGCGCGGGAACATGTACTGTCCTGCTCGACTCGACAGATTCGAACGATATCATCAACAACATCACGATTCTGGACAACACGGACTTGGCGTTAGACCAGGTGATCCTCACTATTCGAAAGGACCAAACTAGCGTTGCTCGCTCTAGTTTACTGGGCGTTGAGGCCATCGACATCCTGAACCCATCGGGTGTTTATTTGGATCTTCGTCATCTTGTTATCGATGGCTCGATTGGATCGAGTTCGACCATGAAGACGATCGAGACTTCTACCGCTCAAAAAATCGAAATCGGTGGCAGCTTGTACGCTAATATCATTGCGAACAATATAGCGATCGGATCGTCCAGTACCGACAACATCTTCGCGACGATTGATGGATCAGTCGTTGGCGCTGGTATCTATAATAACTCGGGTGATATCACATCACTGTTTGTCACTGGTAGTGTACAGACTAGCGGAGGCGACAATCCCGAGTTCTGGTCATCGGGATCAGTTGACAGTATCATTGTGGCCGGATCCTTCGAAGGACGGGTTGGTTCGAACAGCGAAGGATTCTCAGGGCACCCTGATGTCGACATTATTCTTGTTAATGGTGATTTCACTGGCTCATCTGCGATGACCATGAACTGACTGTTGGTGGCGACTTCGATGCGGATATCACGCTGAGCACTGCGATGGGCACGGCGGGTTTCTATGACATTGCAGGCACGATGGTTTCGGTGGGATCGATCTCGTTGCCCGCCGATGGACTCGACGGGCAGGTCATTGTCAACTCGGGTGACACGAGCGATGTGTGGGATGGCGATGTCGTTGTCAACTCGACCACGCTGGCGGCAAACTACACCGAACTTTCGAGTTCGCTTGGTGGTGGGCAAGTTGGTGAAGCTCCATTCAACTTCCATCAACGAACGACAGCCCCAACAGGAACAGATGTTCGTGATTGTGATCCGCACCAAGGTGAAGCAGTTGTATCAAGCTATAACTCTGGAACAAACAAGAACGATGCAATTCCGTCGGTTCGGATTCGGCATTATGGGCCGATTTATGCCGATGGTGTTGGTTCACACTTCCGGGTTGAGTTTAAGTCGGATGTTCAACCTTCGAGTTGGGTCAATCGAACTTCGCTCTTTGAGGTAGACACAGCCGCTACTGGTACGAGTTCTCTCACAGCGCATCGAGATGCAGTTATTAAAGGAACCGCGTTCAATGGGAATGGGTTTACCGCTGCTGGTCGATGGCGAATCCGTCCTCTAACAGAAAAAGTGAAGTGCGGTGATGTGACCGGGAATCCAAATGTTGCTTGGGATTCGAATGTCACATCTGGCGATCTTGGTTCTTCAACGGGTACGCAGTATGATTGGTATGCTTTCCGTGTATTCCTTGAAGCTCCTGGTGCTGGCGGCTCTTTGCTTCAGGGAGGTACTGGCTCATCCGACCTGACAAGTTGGGTAGTCACACCATTCGAGGTCAACGCTGACGGTGAGACCGATACGCAGGACTTCACTGAGTTGGTGGATAGCTACACCGGCAACTGATCAATAATTCCTGTAATCCACACAGCCGCACCTGATTGGGTGCGGTTTTTTCGTTGATTTCAATGCCTACATACGACAGGATGCGACAAGCTGTAAATAATCGAGGATTATCCAAGCGTGCATCAAGTGTTCGCAGTATGATGCATGCATGGAATCAAGAGACCGAATCACCACAACCATCGACCATTCCCTCGCAGAGCGTATCGACGCGGTCGCCAAGGCCCGCGATGAATCACGCTCAGCGACAGTCGAGCGGATGCTCCGAAATCAAATCATCGAAGAGGAAAGCCTCCTTGAGCAAGTTGGTACAGGCATCGAGGGGCGGGTGATGTCGATCCTGCTGCAAAATCCGAAGATACTCAATGTCATGTCCAAACTCGTAGGCGAATCGCTCACCGACGAAGAACTCGCTCGTTTAGATGACGGCGGGCCGGGAGTGATTGCAGCGGGAAAACGATTCAGGAGTTATCAGAAGAACACAAAGAAAGGAAAGAAAAGTGAGTAAGTTGCCAGACAAGTACATGAGCATTATGGAGGTTGCCAAGCTCTTTGGGGTGTGTAGGCGGTCAATCGAAAGACGAATCGCCGAGGGTAAGTTATCCAAGATGAAGGTTGGCAGCCGGACAGTGATTGCAGTTGAAGAAGTTGAACGGTTCATGAAGCGAAATACGGAGCGTGCACAATGAGGGCGTTTCTGTTCAAACAAAAGCGAAAACGCAACGGCAAGGTCGTCACATCGAAGACTTGGTCATGCGAAATACAACTCGATGACGATCCGAAGCCAAAGCGTCAATCGCTCCGGACGACAGATAGTCGAGTTGCACAAAGACGGATGGATGCGATTGTCACTCGGATGGAACAAGAGCGGGCAGGTCTCCTTATTCCAGAGGCGCTATCAGCATCAGCCCAGAAGCCGCTGAGTGAGCATGTCAGCGATTTTCATGCAGATTTGGTATCAACAGGTCGAGCAAAGGAATACACGCGCCAGATACTGAGCAGATTGACTAGGTTAAGAAAAGACCTGAGTTGGGCGATGGTTTCCGATTTGAATACGGATGAATATCTTGGATGGAGACAGGAGCACAGTTTCTTAGCTCTAAGCACGCTTAAGCATTTTCAAAGCGCTCTCAATGCGTTCTGCAACTGGATGGTTGAGAACAAACGGCTCACCCACAATCCCTTCAAGCATGTAAAGCAAATATCTATACCAAAGGGCAGCAAGGGAAACCATCGATCATTTTCGATAGACGAGTTGCGGATGTTGATCGCTGGAGCGCCAGATAGAGCACTCGTTTATCTTCTCGCTGCAACAACAGGACTAAGGCATAGAGAGCTAAAACTGTTGCGATGGGAGGATGTCATCTTTGCGAATCAGCCTCATCTCCTTATTCGTCCTGAAGCAACCAAGAGCAAGCGAGCAGAAACGCTTTGGCTGACCGACGATGCAGCACAGGCCTTGGCGGCGAAATGTCCGGGTGATAAAGCAGTTGGGCCAGTCTTTAAAACGATGCTTGGCCACCATACATTCGATCGAGATTTAGAGCGAGCCGGGATTCCAAAGCACGATCACCTTGGGCGGTCTGCATCGTTCCACACGCTCCGTCGATCACTCGTCAACATCCTCCACGCCCTCGGTGTGGATCGTCGCACAGCGATGGCTATCTCACGCCATACGGACTCGTACCTGACTGATCACATCTATGCGGACATGGAAGCGAAGCCAACGCGAGAAGCAACGATGAGAATCCCAAGCCTTCTGGGTGAAAATCGAGAGCGCACAGATAAGCGCACAGACGATTTGGACGCAATAAGCCATTCGCGGTCGGCGGGTGTCGCAAGCTGTGAACATTTAGACGAGCCGCAAAGCCTTCAAAACAAAGCATCTAGGCGTAGAAAGACGGATAGGCGTAGAAAGACGGACTCTGTCGTATCCAGACAGAACCCGTCTAATAATGGAGCCGGGGGGAATCGAACCCCCGTCCCGGGATAGTCAGCAATATGCCTCTACGAGTGTAGTCATCTGTTTAATCTCGACCTTGCACCGGGAGATGACGCCCTGTGCTTCGGTCCAGCC
>JAESSR010000174.1 GCA_016764015.1 Phycisphaerales bacterium | reverse complement strand
TGCGATTTCGTCTACAGACATATTGCCTACAGCTTTACCACTCATTGAATAAACGGGGACATCCATCGGTCTATACCTCGTCGAACGCCTGTCGGACCATCCGGCACCATTTCGTTAAGCACACGCTTAACAGGCTGCCGGCCCAATACGCCGCACCCGGTCTTGAATATCGCCTTTCGGCCATCATTCATTCTTTGCAGATTGAACAATGTTCAGAGACACAAGTTTGACTCGGCATTGCTCTCCCAGATTCCTCTGGGGACAATGACTAAATTCATATGAGCGGTTTCGTCCTGCTTTTACACAGTGGTTTTACCCTCGACGACCTTCTCATCTTTGAGCGGAGATTATTGACCGCCCAAACACAAAAATCAACTTATTCGATCAACCATTGGCAACTTTTGCGGCCTTTGGACGATAAAGTCGGGTTGCTGGGCGAACTTCGACCCAAGCGTTGTAATGCCCAGGGACTGGTCCCTTGACAAGAAGAATACCATTTTCAACATCTACACGGATCACATCGAGTGAACGGGCAGTGATTTGCTTGGCACCCATGTGCCCAGCCATTTTCTTGCCCTTCTTGATGCGACCAGATTTACCAGCGTTGTTGCCGTGACCACCGATTGAACCCGGTGAACGATGCTTGCGTTCAACGCCATGAGAAGCGAGCTGCCCCTTAAAGCCCCACCGTTTCATACCACCAGCAAAGCCTTTACCTTTACTGGTACCGATCACATCAACATACTTGATATCGTCAAATACGCTGACAGTCAGCTCTTGGCCGAGCTCCCAGCCTGATTCAGCACCGTCTTCGAGACGGAACTCGGCATGCTTACGCCTTGGTGCAGCGCCGGCTTTGGCATCGTGCCCAATCAAAGGCATGGTCGAGTTGCGAGCCTTGATATCGCCTGCACCGATCTGAACAGCGCTGTAGCCATCAACTTCCATGCTGCGGAGTTGAGTCACAGTGTTCGGATCGATCTTAATGACTGTGACGGGGCTTGAAATGCCGTTTTCGTCATACACGCGTGTCATACCGACTTTTTGGCCCAAAAGGTGAGCTGTCTTACTTGGAGCGGTCATGTTTTCATTCCTTCATCCCCGCTTCGGGCGGGAACCGCTTCTTGCCTATTTGGCAGAGGAAGTCTCGTTTATGAGCATTACTTGAGCAATGCCCGTTCATTTCTATACAAACACAGGCTCACCCAAATCGGGTAAGCCTGTAGTAGTTTCTCATTATGCCTTGATCTTGACAAACACGCCCGCAGGAACAACCAAACGGTTGAGTGCTTCGACGGTTCGGCTGTTTGGCTCGTGAATATCGATAATCCTCTTGTGTGTACGGATTTCGAACTGCTCACGCGACTTCTTGTCAACAAATGGCCCACGAAGAACGGTGTAGCGTTCGATTCGAGTTGGCAATGGGACAGGGCCAGAGACCTTGGCGTTGGTGCGTTTGGCATGCTCGACGATCTCGCGTGCGGATGCATCGAGTGCGATATGGTCATAAGCTTCGAGACGGATACGGATTTTATTGATGGACATATGCCATCCTTTCATCGTTTAGGCTATAAAAACAGCCTTTTCATTCGCCCGAAGGCACCAACAGCCCGCAATGGTTCGATGCGGGAACGATCCCACATTCATTTTCGCCAATGCGTACAAGCCATTTATCCCAAGTTGAAGAAGCATTGCTCTCCGAGTCGGGAGGAGAAGCGTAGACATGCCCCCCTGCGAGTCAATCTCTACTGATCTACAATGCCCTCGATTGGTATTCTTTTTTTACTCCTTGGATGAATCACAGGACGATCCTCCACTCCACAACGCCATTTGGCCGACAAATGCGAGAGAATCGAGACCATAGAACGGAACACCGCCTCATGCTTACTTCATCAAATCAATCCAAACGACTCATTTCACCCATATTCCATCGAATGGTCACGCTGGTTTGTCTCTGCACCCTCTGCTCAACGGCGATCGCTCAATCAACCCCGCCGCCTGAGATACGAAAAGACAAGCTCGCCCGGTTTGTGACGACGGTTGAGCTCGATAGCGCCCCCATCCGGATCGACGCCCTCGATCTCAATATCTCTCTCCCCAAGGGCTCAGTCACCGAATCGGCAAGCTATGGGAGCAACACGACCATGGGAATCGGATTCCCAGACCAAATCGGGGTCATGATTATCAAAGAGCAGCGGACATCGGATCCGGATCTCACCATCGCCCAGGTCGCCGACGACATTATCGATCAGCTCACCCGGTTCGCCAACTCGAAAACAGGTGTTCTTCTCGCGCGTGAACCAAATCTGACCATCGAGCCTCACACCGGCGAACGATTTTACATCCGACTCCCCGGGCTTAATGGCAAACCCGATACCGTTCGGGGCATGACCATCTTTCAGGTCCGGCCTCGTCGATTTGTGATCTTTGACTTTACCGCATTGTATTCAAAGTTCGATCTCGCCCGCGCCTACTACGAAACCTCTGTCGCATCAATGGATCTCGGGAACCCAACACGATCCGACGCACGCCGATCTATCGCGATCAAATCCATGCTTAGTTTTCTCGATCATCGGACAATCGAAGATTACCAGAACGCCATGACTGGCAAAGAAGCTCGGTGGGAACGCCTGTATCTCCCCTCAATCACCGGCGATGAGATGGACGCGACTGAATACGGGTACCGAAAAATAACCTCATGGGGCGGTTTCAAAGGCGAACTCTCGAACAAACCAAAGAGATCATGGAACGATGATGATCGCCAACTCGGATACTTTGTACAAATCGATGCGATGGCGATCGAAGACGACATCCGGGTCGATACCCGCGCGACTTTTTATATGGCCGAGGACACTTCGGATGAGTCATGGACGATTAAAATGTCCCTTCGGCGTGATGGTCAACAACAGACCTCCACCATCACCGGCGCCCGCTCAGGCACGAGCATGGTCATCGCGCTGCGAGACCAATCGAGCGCTGTTCCAACCAAGACACACCCCTTGATCCAAGGCGAAGGGTACCTCTCGCAAGTTCAGTCCTATCTCATCGGTGCCCTGCTTGCCAAAAATGCCGAGCCCGGCGAATACGCCTCGTATGCTTACAACAGCTCACTCGAAGCGATCACACTCCGCTGGGACATCGTCGACAAGCCTGAGGAAACCCCTGATCTGATCCGAATTACGACCAAGACTTCAAAGAACACTCCCCCATCTGAAAGCATTTACGACAAAGATGGGAATCTGCTCAGGGTGCGTTTATCCAACGAACGGATCTGGGAACCCATCAAGCTCGAACGATTGATCAAGCTCTGGAAGAAAAAGGGTCTCCCTTTAGATTAATCGTCGGCATCTACTTTCAAAACCAAACGATCAAAGCCCCCTAGTATGTCTGATTATGATCAAGTATCTGCAACGCAGATGCTGATCGTTGGTATATGCACACACGGACTCTTCTGTCCGTTGAACACGATCTAATGGAGATTCCTGATATGCACATCCCTGCACGCCTGACTGTACTCGCCCTTGCTGGCTCATGCCTTGCCCTCACCGCCTGCACAACCACCATCACCATTAATAATGAACCTGCTACCAACTCATTCGCCATCATTGATGGCGAGCAAGTAAGCATTCCATCAATCAAGATGGGGAATGCTGCAACCATCGCAAGAATCATTGATCAGGGCAAGAACAACTCGCAGGTTCTCGCCTCACTCACCGAGATGTGCGAAACATTTGGCCCGCGCCTCACCGGCTCATCAAGTCTTGAACAAGCTCAACGCTGGGCAAGAGCCAACTTCGAAGCCTTCGGCATGTCCAACGCACACCTTCACAAATGGGGCGAAGTCGAAACCCGCTTCGATCGTGGCCCATCTACCGGTCGCGTCCTGCTCCAAGGGCGCAGAGGCAAAGATCCCAAAGAGGTCCGCACGATGGAGTTCTCGACCCTTGCGTGGTCAATGGGAACCGATGGCCCAACCACCGGCTCGGTCATTCACTTCCCCACTTCTATGGAAGAATACGAATCGAACACTGGCAGCTACAGCGACTCATGGGTATTGCTCGCACCAAACTACGCCGGTCGCGGCGGGATCCGCTCAACCGGATTCCTCATGCGCGAACGCATGGACGAACGCCATGAAATCCGCAACAACCTAGCAGAACCAGCAGAAGCTGTTGTTGTTGAAGCTGACTCCAACACCTGGAAGGGCTCGTTTGACTATCACGGCACCGCTGTCCCCGCGACATTCGTCCTCGACGAATCTGGCGACGAAGTCACCGGCTCGATGGATATCCGCAACTTCTCAAGCGGCCCAATCTCTGAGTTCACCCGCGATGGTGATGCCGTCACATTCAAATGGAAGCACGACATGGGCACCTCGAAAATCGAACTCACCTTCGATGGCAACACCGCCAAGGGTGTGTCAAAGTCAGCTTCGGGCAATGAGTTCCCCCTTGACTTTTCCCAAGCGAGCGATGAAACTGCAGCTGAGGAACAGTCTGAAGAAGACACCAAAACAACGATCATGGCTGCGGTGCTCGCTGAGAATCCAAACGGGTTCGTATCAAGCTCTAAGGACGAACGCGTCTGGACAACCTCATCGAACGACTGGCGTGAACGCAAACTCGCTGACTACCCAACCGACATCGAAATCAATGTCCGCCAGAGCGACTACGACTACCTCGCTGCGCGTATTGGTGAAGGCGTTGATATCCAGGTCGAGTTCGATCTCCAGCACGCCCTCAGTGCCGGACCATTCCCCGTGTACAATGTGATTGCTGAGATCCCGGGCACCGAGTTCCCCGACCAGGTCATCATCATCTCCGGGCATATGGACTCATGGGACGGGCCAGGCTCACAGGGCACGACTGACAACGGCACCGGGACAGCAGTCACCATCGAAGCCGCTCGCATCCTGATGGCTGCGAATGTCAAACCAAAGCGCACCATCCGGTTCGCGCTCTGGGCAGGCGAAGAGCAAGGGCTTCTTGGTTCCAAGGCCTACATCGAGAGCCTCTCCGAAGATGAACTCGCCAATATCTCGGCAGCGTTTGTCGACGACGGCGGCACCAACTACGAAGGTGGTATTCCGGCTGCGGACTTCATGGTCGATTACCTTGCAGCAGCAACCGCTCCAATCAACGGCGTGTTCTATTCAGATACCGATGGCGAGTTCCTCAATGTCAACATCCGCCCCACCGGCGACAAGATCGAAACCCACGGCGGGTCCGACCACGCCGCCTTCAACAAGGTTGGCGTCCCTGGATTCTTCTGGGACGAAGAAGGACGAGCTAATTACACCCATTCATGGCACACACAGAACGATCGGCTCGATATGGCGATCGAAGAATACCTGATGCAGTCCGCGACCAACGCGGCGATCGTTGCCTACAACCTTGCCAACGCACCTGGCTTGCTCCCACGCGAAGACCCAAATGCTTCGACCGAAGAAGAAACATCTGAAGAAGCCGACGAAGGTACTTCGTACTAATCCATCTTGAAATCGATTCACCCATTAGGGGAAGCACCACGCTTCCCCTTTTTTATCTGCTGAAAGATCAAGAAGAAAGATTTTACCACAGAGCACGCAGAGCACACAGAGAAGAAATGCAGAGAGGGACTAGGGAATAGCCACTAGAGACTAGGTCGTGTCTGACGACTCGTGTCTGACGCAAAAACACACTCTTTTCGCCTC
>JAESSR010000173.1 GCA_016764015.1 Phycisphaerales bacterium | reverse complement strand
TTTGAAGCCGGAGAGGAGCGAGGTTTTATTGTTGCCTTCGGTTTGTTCTTGTTCGTTTTTGAGAATGAGGCGTTCTGTGCGGAGTCTGATTCTTGCATATGAGGAGACGCCGGCGAGGGCGATGAGCCCGCCGGTGGGGATGAAGATGCGGTATGCGTTTTCGTTGTACTGCATCGCAGCGCCGAGCCCGATGGCGATGAGCGAAGTGATGGAAACGGACACAGTCTGCACTTTACCGGTAAGTTTAGCGCGGTCTGTTGGGTAGTTGACGCCCCAGATGGTGGCGCGGACGGTGACGATGCCTGCGAGGAGGATGCGTGCGCTGAACGCCGCGGCGACGAGCATGTACAAGCCGCTCGGTGTTTTGGGGGCCATAGCCATCATTGCGATGGAGATGAGTACGCCGAGCTGGAGGGCGGTGATGAATGGAATTTTGCGCTTGCCATGGGCGAGGGTTGCCCAGATGAAAGAGGTGATGTTGGCGAGCGCGGGGGCGGCGATGAGTGCGCCTGCGAAGTAGTTGAGCGTGGTGTCATCGACAACACCCTCGTAGAGTTTACGGACGATGAACCCGATGACGCCGCCTTCGGTGGCGGCGATTGCCCATGGGAGGAAAAAGGCCGCGCGGAGTTCGTGGGCGTAGTTTGCGCGAGAGAGCCAGGGCATGGCGTTGGGGTGGAAGGAGAGGAAGGCGAGGGTGATGAGTTTGACAGGCGAAGCGGGTCTTTTTACAAGAGGACGACGAAACCGCTTGGGCTTGGTCGAATCACTGTTCGTGCTATGAGGATTTGAAGATGGGTCAGGCACGGTGGATTGTTGGCGCGGAAGGCTGAAAAGGCGGATTGTGGGCGGGAGAGAGTTTGGGGTTGCTAGTTGATGCAATATGCAATAGTATAAATGAGCGGCTCTTGTTTTTTATTCCTTTGAAAGGTGTTTTCTATGCGTCAGTTGTTTGTTGCGGGCTTGATGAGCGTTGGGTTGTTTGCGAGCAATGGGATTGGGTTTGCTGACGAAGAGAAACTTGATCAGCGGATTGTTGCTACTGTCGAAATGCCCGGATACACAAAGAGTGTTGAGGTTGTTGGCGCGTTTGCGTATGTTGGCTACCGCGGCGGGATGCAGATATTTGATGTTCGTGACCCAGCAAGCCCGCAACTCATGGGAACATTTAGCAAAGTAGGTTATGTCCACAAAATCCGCATCGTTGGTGGTACCGCGTATGTCGCGGGAGGGCTCCAAGGATTTTCGATTATTGATGTTCGTGATCCGAGTTCGCCCACGCTGATCGGAACGACGACAGATATCGGTGAAATCACCGGCATTGATGTTGTCGGCACGACGGTGTATACCTCTGGGGGCGGAGAAGGCGTGCTTGTCTTTGATGCTTCTGACCCGTTGGCTCCTGTGCGGATTGGGAGGTTCGATACTCAGCATTCGGCGCCATCGATTGAGGTTGTTGGGACGAAGGCGTTTGTTGGTGATCGGAAATCGGGATTGGTGATTCTTGATGTGACTGATCCAACCAAGCCAATTGAGATCAGCACGACCAAGAGCAGTGACGAGGCGTTTGGGATCGCCTTGCAAGGAAGCCATGTGTTTATTGCGGATCAAAAGTATGGATTCACTGCGATGTCCATTCTTGATTTGAGTGAGCCTGTGCTTGTTGACACTATTCGGATGCCGAAGGGCTTTGCATACAGTGTTGAGATTGAAGGCACGATGGCGTATGTAGCAGATAGTGATTCGGGGATCTACCTCGTTGATATTTCCAATCCGAATCGGCTCCGAACTCGCGGCAAGATCCGGACTGCTGATCGGGCGTTTGAGATATGTGTTGTGGGATCGATTGGGTATGTTGCCGATGGGGATGGCGGACTGACGGTGATTGATTTTAGGAAGAAGAAAAAGCGAAACCCGATCGCGATGCCTTCGAACTGATTGATGACGAAAATGTTTTTCAAGCCCCGGCATCTCTGCCGGGGTTTTTTATGGCGCAGGCCAAATGGATTTGATGGCGATACGATTGAGGCATGAAGATACACACCACACCGACCCACAGCGAGATTGCGACTCCATCTGGTTCTATTCCTATTCGTCAAATCTTTGGGATCGGGCGGAACTATGTCGCCCATGCCGCAGAGCAAGGGCTCGATGCGCCGGATCGCCCGATGGTGTTTACGAAGAATGTGATGAGTGTGTGCTGTGATGGAGATGATATTGTCATCCCCCCCATCGCTTGCGATGAATCTTGCGGCGGGAACCAAACAGACTTCGAAGCCGAACTCGCGATGATCATCGGCAAAGATTGCAAGGATGTTTCGCGTGAAGATGCGATGAGCTATGTTCTTGGATTCACATGTGCCAACGATGTCTCCGCGCGGTGGTGGCAGAAGAAGGGATCTGGCGGGCAGTTCTGTCGTGGCAAAGGGTTTGATACTTTTTGCCCGCTTGGGCCACGGGTTGTGACACTCAATGAGTTGAAATCGAACGGGCATGATGTGAAGAACTTACGGATCGTGTGCCGGGTGAATGGTGAGGTCATGCAAGATGCGACGACGGCCCAGATGATGTTCCCGGTGGATGTGCTCATCGAAGAACTCAGCAAAGGGACAACGCTTGCTGCGGGAACGGTGATTTTGACGGGAACGCCGAGCGGTGTTGGGATGGCGAGGGAGCCTGCGGTTTGGTTGCAGGACGGGGATGTGGTTGAGGTAGAGATCGCGGGGATTGGGTTATTGAACAATCAGGTGCGATTTGGATGAGTTTCAGGCAATGAATCCCGTATGATGACGATGTGAAAACACTTTTACTTAACAACAGATCGGTGATACGGGGCTTGAATCGGATAGCGATCGGGCTCTGTCTCATTTTTGGATTCGCCGCTTCGACCACATCGTTGGCCGATGATGCTGCAAGCACCAGCACTGCACAGACACCGACGGCACCAATCGTATCCGTCCCTGCCTGGCGACAGGCGGACCGAATCGCGGTGATCACGGTTGAAGGGGCGATTGATCGTGTGACGGCGATCTCCATCAAGCGACGCATCAAAGCCGCCGAAGATGCAGGGTATGACGCGATGGTGATCGAGATTAACTCCCCCGGTGGCGAACTGGGGGCGGTGCTCGAAATCTCAAATATCATCAAGACTTCGTCGATTACCAATAGTGTCGCATGGGTGCGCCCGGATGCATATTCGGGCGGAGCGATTATTGCGTTGGCGTGCAACGAGATCGTGACGAGTGATCCTGCGTCGATGGGCGATGCGTTTGTGATTCAGATTGGGCCGACAGGGATCAAGGCGTTATCCCCGACGGAGCGGACGAAGTATCTCCCCCCATTAATGGCAGAGGTGACGGACTCTGCTCGACGGAGCGGCTACGACGAGTATCTGGTGCAGGCGATTGTTGTTGACGGGGTCGAGTTATGGTTTGTCGAGAATATTGAGACCGGACAGCGTCTGGCGGTAAATGAAGAAGAATATCGTTTTCTCTTCGGCGGCGAAGTGATCCGGGGCAAACCGATGCTGGCCGAGGTGACCGGAGGCGTGCAAACATATCGCGATCCGACGAATACACGAGATGAATCTGAGGAGGAGTCAACCGATGAAAACAAAGATGAAGCTGATGCTGGTACTGATCAAAGTGGGCAGAATGTTCCGCAAGATGAAGAAGCGATAGATGATCCAAACGCGTATCGTCCGGCGAGCCCAACACTTGAGGACATAGAACGAGTCTTCAGGAATCCAGAAGAAGGTGTCGGGCTTGAGTTGGCATCAAGCCGCCATCTGTTTACTCCTGCGGATCACGGGAAATATCGACTCATCGGGTACATCACCGATGGATCAGCGGCGATCGTCATGCGTGATGACCAGCTCGAATACTTTGGTTTCTCGTCGGGGATCATCCAGGACGATGAAGAACTCAAGACTTTTTTAGGCGCCAAAGAGCTGGCTCGTGTCAAAATGAGCGGCTCGGAAAAAACTATTCGATTCTTAACGAGTTTACCTGTCAAGTTCTTTCTGGTCGCGGTCTTTTTGGTTGCGATTGTGGTCGAGATGATCATGGCTGGGACAGGGCTCGCTGGTGCGATTGCAGTTGGTGCCCTCGCGTTGCTCCTTGGCCCGAGCGCGATGATCGGATTAAGCGGGTGGTGGGAACTGATCGCGATTATCGTTGGCATTAGCTGCTTGGCAATCGAAGCGTTTATCATCCCTGGGTTCGGGGTCTTTGGGGTCATCGGGATCATCGCGTTGTTCGGCGGGCTGATCGGCACCTTTGTTTCATCGGGTGGCACAATGTCCAATCCCAATATGCAGCAGGATCTCATGAACGGTGCGATCACTGTGCTCTTGGCGTTCATTACCGCGGGGATCGGATGGTGGCTCATCATCAAGAATGCTCATGAACTGCCGATCTTCAACAAGTTCATCTTGAGCGGCGCCAGCGGCGTCGGCGGGATGCCTGTCAAATCTATGCTCCATGCAATCGTCGTTGATGACGGCAGCGTGCGTGTCGGCAGCGAGGGCGTGACGACCACACTGCTGTGCCCGATCGGACAAGCAGACTTTGGTGATCAGATCGTTGATGTGTACGCAGCCATTGGCACGATTGAAGCTGGTGTTGGCGTCAAGGTGGTTTCCGCCACCGCGATGCGCATCGAGGTAGAGATCATCGAGACGCAACCCAAAGCCGGTCAAGAAAACGAAGGAAAAGCGTAAATGGATAGTTTTTTGATCATCGGGATCGGGCTCTTGGGTCTGGGAGTGCTCTTGATCGTGCTCGAATCATTTGTGCCTTCGGGCGGGATTCTGGGGATTAGTTCGGTCATCAGCACCATCGCCGGGATTGTGTATTTATTCAAATATGAGACGATCTGGGGCTCTATTGGATTGCTCGGCGCGGCCATATTGGGGCCGATGATCTTTGTGTTTTCGATTAAGATGCTCCCGAGCACGCCTCTGGGGAGATCGATGCTCGGACGATCTGGCGAAGAGATCGCTCAGCAGCGGTTTGAATCGAACCAAGCACAGAGATCAGAACGAGATCATCTGCTCGGTCTTGAAGGCGAGGCGGCGACGGATATGCGTCCCAGCGGCGTGGTTGTGATCGATGGAATCCGCCATGATGCGATTGCCACCGGCGGGATTGTCAATCTTGGAGAACACATCCGCATCACCAAGGTGGATGGTTTGACGATTGAGGTACGCCGATTCGACGCATGACGGATGTCGATTGTGTATACTTAGCACAAGCAAATCGATTCGTTTCAAATCCATTGAATGCTCGATTGCTGACCTTGCTCTTTGAAGGAGAAATAGATGAACCCACTCATCATCACCATCATTGTCGTTGCTTCGATTGTACTTTTGATTGCCTTCGCGGTGCTCTTCAACTTCTTCAATCTGTGGTTCCAAGCGGTCATGTCCAAAGCCGGCGTGAGCCTGCCTTCGATCATCGCGATGCGATTGCGAAAGGTGAACCCTTCGATTATTGTCAACAACAAGATTCGATTGGTCAAAGCCGGGATCGTCACGGTTGAAACCGACCAACTCGAAAACCATTACCTCGCCGGCGGCAATGTAGGCAATGTGGTCTCCGCGTTGATCGCTGCTGCCAACGCGAGCATCGAACTCCAATGGGGTATCGGAACCGCGATTGACCTCGCCGGGCGTGATATCCTCGATGCGGTCAACACTTCGGTGAACCCAAAGGTGATTGATTGTCCTGACCCACAACTCGGTCGACAAACCATTGATGCGGTCGCCAAAGACGGAATCCAGCTCAAAGCTCGCGCTCGGGTGACGGTTCGTACAAACCTGTCTCGGCTTATCGGTGGTGCAACAGAGGAAACAATTGTCGCGCGTGTTGGCGAAGGCATCGTTTCAAGCATTGGTTCCGCAGAAACGCATAAATCTGTACTTGAAAACCCGGATGCGATTTCCAAAGCGGTGCTCGCTCGCGGGCTCGATTCAGGGACAGCGTACGAAATCCTTTCCATCGACATCGCTGACATTGATGTCGGCGTGAACATCGGCGCGAAGCTGATGGAAGATCAAGCACAGGCTGACACCAAGGTTGCTCAGGCTCGCGCTGAAGAACGCCGAGCGATGGCCGTCGCGCAGGCACAAGAGTTCAAGGCTGAGGAGCAGAAGAACCGGGCGTTGGTCGTGCTGGCAGAAGCCGATATCCCAAAGGCAATCTCCGAGTCCTTCCGAAGCGGAAATCTGGGGATTATGGATCATTACCGCATGAAAAACATCAACGCGGACACCTCTATGCGAAACTCTATCGCGGATGATGAAAAATAGGAGCCGCACGCTCGACCTTTGGGCTTGTGTTCCCATCAGAGCCTTGTATACTTACAATGAGCATCGCCGAGTGCGATGCTTTTTTTAACTTACTACAAACCGAATCATTGATAACGATTGTTGGAGACATGTGATGGGTGACGGCGACAAGATTTGCACCGTGTGCGGCAAGAGCTGCGCAGGACAAGCTCGGATCAAGAACGACAAAGGGCAATACGCTCATCGGGCTTGCATCAAAGCGAAGCAAGAACAGATAAGCACGCCCAAGCCTGCCCCCGCATCCAACGGCGGCGCCTACGACCTGCTTGAGGGCATCACCGATGACAATATGCTCGGCAGCTCGAACTCTTGCCCAGGTTGTGGCGTGCCAATGGATGATGAATCAATCGTCTGCATGACCTGTGGGTTCAACCGCAACTCGGGACAGCGCGTGGGCACCAAGAGCAGTGAGAGCAGAGCCACTTCCGGTGCTGGTGCGAGTGCTCTCGGTGGAGCGGCTGCTGTGGGCGGGTTGGCAGCAGGCCCAACACTTGCGTTTGTCGGCGCGGTCATCGGCGGCGTTCTCGGCGCAACGATCTGGGGGGCGATCGCCTACTTCACAGGCTATGAAATCGGATATGTTGCCATCGGTGTCGGCGTCCTTGTCGGCATCGGCGCTCAGCTCGGCGGCGGCTCAGAAACCACCGGCGGGGGAATGGTCGTTGGTGTGATGGCGGCGATCGTCGCGGTCGCATCAATCGCTGGTGGCAAGTACAGCGCTTCGTATATGTTTGTCCAAGACAACTTCGCAGGCTCATCGTTCGTCGATGGATTCGTGCTCAGCGACATTGATGACCAATGGGTCCTCTCTGGATTGGTCGATGAAGTATGTCAAGAACGCATTGACAACGGTGAAACGATTGAATGGGACAACCCAATGTTGTTTGTTGAATCGGCAATGTGGCCAGATGATTACCCAACATCAACCCAGGATGAAGTCAATGCAAAGTGGGAATCACTCAATGACGCAGAGCGCGTTGCATTCCGAAAAGGTGTTGCCGAGCGTGTGGAATCTGATTTTTCTTACCGGGATATTGATGAAGAATGGGCACTCACAGCAATGGCAGACATGGTGCTTGAAGCCCGGATTGAGAATGGTGAAACAATCAATTGGCCCAATCCAAACCTTGCTATGCAAGGAGCCGAATGGCCCGATGATTATCCGGAACTAATTCAAACTCAGACCATTGAACGCTGGGAAGCAATGAGTGCCGATGAACAGATTGATCACAGGACTCAAATCATGGATTCCATGAATGGAATCAGAAAATCTGTGACAGACTCGTTTACTCAGGACTCGTTCATCCAAAGCTTTATGCACCCGCTCGACCTGCTCTTCTTGGCTTTGGCGATGGGAGCAGCGTATAAGATTGGCTACGGCGAATAATCGTCTGCTGATGGATTAGTCGATCACGATTTCAATATCGAGCTCGACAGTTTGCGGAGCTTGGCAAGTTGAGTCGTTGCAGGCTTGGAACGAGACACCTATTACCGGAGCCCCTGGCGTAGGACCTACGCCGGGGGCTTTTTCGATCATGACATCGAACTCGATGCGACCGGAGTTGATATTGAATGTGCCGACGGAATCGAGCCCGTATTCGTGTCCTTCTGGGTAGTCCGCATAGACGGCAACACCCTGCCCTTTGGTCAGCCCAACACGCAAAGGCAAGAGAAGTTTCGCTGCATCGGAATCGCCGGGCTCGGCGGCGACGATGTGATAACCTTCTTCGATCTCAATCGCGATCTTGAAAGACGCGGGCTCTTCATCCGTCACCGTAATCGATTCTGTAGAAACGAGCACCTGAACACGCGAGTTATTGGTCGGCTTGGATTCAATAACTTCCCCACTGCCCGCAAATGTGTAGATGCCCGCGTAGTCATCTTCTTGTTCGAGCATATGAATCATCGCACGGGCAGAGTTGATCGAAGACATCGGATGCGAAGCGAGCGAAGGCGAGATGGATTCAAGGAGTTTGGCCGCACGGGTGCGGTACTTGATCGCATCGGATTCGCTGGCATTGACCAAACTTGCGATGTTGAACAAGTTATGAAGCATAATACCGATGGCCGATGGGACAGCGCCGTCATGATACGATCGGGTGCGGACAAACAGATCGGACTGATTTGCTCTTGTAACGTAGTACGAACCGGTTTCGTCAGCAAAGAGTTTATGAGCCTGATCGGCCAACTCAAGAATCATTTCAATCGTCGTTTGGTTGCGAGCGAGCGGAGCTTGGTGGAGCTTGATCATGCCTGCAATGAGCATGGCGTAGTCTTCAAGGACGGCAGGCACCTTGGCGACATTGGCTCGGTAGGCACGGAGCAACTGCCCATCTTTCGATCGCATATGTTCGAGAATAAAGTCCGCCGCATGCTGCGCAGCCTCGATGTACTTTGGTTCATCAAGCGTTTCGCCGGCTTCGACCAATGCGGATACCAACAAACCGTTCCACGCCGTGAGCACTTTGTCATCAAGCCGAGGCTGCTTGCGTTGCTCACGCACAGCATACAGCTTTGCGTTGAGCTCATCAACTTTCGCATAGAACTCGTTCTCAGAGAGTGCTGATCGCTTGGCAAGCACATCGAGCCGCTCCTCGAGCCGAAGCACATTGCGTGGCGGCTCGTCTTTGTGATGCGGGTCTTGGAAGTTGGTGCCGTTGTCGAGGCCGTAGATATCCAAAATGAACTTGGCATCTTTGGAGCCTTCGCCAAAGACCTCGTTGATTTCTTCAGGAATCCAAAGGTAGTTGAGCCCTTCTTTGCCATCCACCTCGGCGTCTTGAGCACTAAAGAAACCCGTCGCACCCGGTTCGGATTGATCGGTCATTTCTCGCAGGCAGTAATCCAGCGTGAGCCGAGCGGTGCGTGCGTAATAGCTATCCTGATAGATCGACGCAGCCCGTGCATATACATTCGCGAGTTGGGCATTATCGTAGAGCATTTTCTCAAAGTGAGGCACTGTCCAAAGCGCATCGGTGGAATACCGATGAAACCCGCCGCCGATCTGATCGTTGATCCCGCCTTTGGCCATGGCATCGAGCGTGACTTTGATCGCTTTGTCGATCGCATCGCGTGTGCCATCGTCGGTGTGTTGACGGAAGTCGAGGAGGTATTCAAGGAACACGGGCTGGGGAAACTTTGGTGAGCCGCCGAACCCGCCATTGGTTTTATCGAAGCGTTGGAGGAGTGCGGAGGTTGCGCTCGATAGTTGAGCTTGACCGACCGCAACGGGTTGTTGATTGGCGGATGCAACCTGCTCGATCACCGCAGCCGCTATCGACTCGGCTTGTTCGAGGACTTGTGCGTTCTGATTTTTCCACGCATCGGATAAGCCTTCGAGGAGTTGCGGGAATGATGGCCGCCCGTAGGCGGGCTCGGCGGGGAAGTAGGTGCCGGCGTAGAAGGGTTTGCGGGATTTTGGCTCAAGGAACACAGACATCGGCCACCCGCCCGAGCCCGAGAAGATTGTTGTTGCGGCCATGTAGATGTCATCAATGTCCGGGCGCTCTTCACGGTCGACCTTGATGCACACGAAGTGCTCATTCATGATCTTGGCGATTTCTTCATTCTCGAAAGATTCGCGCTCCATGACATGGCACCAGTAGCAGGTGGAGTAGCCGATGGAGAGGAAGACAGGGATGTTGCGTTCGCGTGCTTCGGCGAAGGCTTCGTCGCCCCAAGGATGCCAGTCGACAGGATTGTGCGCATGCTGGAGGAGATAGGGGGAGGTCTCGTTAGCGAGGGCGTTGGTGTGAGTAGGCTGTTGAGTGGTGGTCATTGTAGATTGTAGGTTGAAGTAAAGTCGGGTGCCCTGTTCATGCGGAGCATGTGCAGGTCTTTGGTGCTCGATAAGACATGCAAGTGCCGAGGACGCCACCAGCATGGCACCCAGATATGAAAAAACCGCTTCCTTACGGTCGCGGCTCGTTGAATACAGAGTTGGAAGAGAAGAGAAAACTAGCGGCTGGAGCGATTAAGCACTTCGATTTCGCCGGCTTCGTTTTCGATGAGGATGGTGTCGGCTTCGTCGATGAATAGGCCGTGGTCGATGACTCCGGGGATATCGTTGAGTTCCTTGGCGAGTTGGGGGAGGGATTCTGAGCCGTTGAGGGTGGCGTCAAGCACCAGGTTGCCGTTGTCGGTGATGAAGAGTTGCCCGTTCATGTCTTGGCGGATGACGCCGTTGATTCCGATGTGGCGGAGTGCTTTACGGGTCGAGACCAACCCGAACGCCATGACTGCAATCGGGAGCGGGGTGTCGTTGCCGATTTGTGTCGATGAGACTTTGTTCGCATGGACCATGAAGATGGTTTTCTTCGCAGCCCAGCAGAGGATACGCTCGCGGGTCATCGC
>JAESSR010000172.1 GCA_016764015.1 Phycisphaerales bacterium | reverse complement strand
TCGCGTTGGAAGATTCGATGAAACTGACCTTGTCGTTCATGAGCTTGAATGCCTCGGCGACATACTCGTCGCCGTCATGCGAGATCGCGTTGTTCTCAAACGCGATCTGGAGCGTGTTGGCACCACGGTTGATGGTCTCGTGATCGAGGACGAGCTTCTGACGCTTGTCGGCATCGTACAAGCGGATGGGCTCGTCATTGAGGATGATCATCGTGCGGACGCTGAACGCCGGGAGATCAACGATGATTGATGACTTCTTGAGGTGCTTGAAGGTCCAGGTGATCCGCCCGTGATGGGTGGAGTCGCCGCGTTGGAGCCCGAAGACTGGGGTGCGGTAGCCGAGGATTTCGATTGGGTCGCCGTTCTCGATCTTTGCCTTGCTGACTTTGAACGGGATCTGCTCGATGAGGTGCCCGTAGACCCCTTTGTGCCCGGTCATGTCGGAGCCAGACTCGACGCGTCCCATGTTGTCGGAAAGCATAACGAGTTCTTGGTTTCCCTTTTTGAGCGGCAAGTTGATCATGTCCTCTGCGCCTGGGCCGGCACCAAAGACGCCGACATATTCTCCATCGAGGAAGATCGAGACACGATCGCTTGATTCGGGTGCGATGATCTTGAGTTTCTTGGTTGCTGCATTCTTCAATGCGACCTTGTACCAACCGTAGCCATAGGGTGTGCCGAGTTCGGAGAGATCCGCCGGCCCTGGGATTTGTGCGTATCGCGGGCTTTGCCCGTCGATGTGTTCATCGGGGATTGATTGTTCCCAGTTGCCCACATTGACCTTGGGCAGTTTTTCTTCTGGGTAGCCTTCGATGTATTTGGTGTTGTGGGTCTTGGCAACGCCAGCTGGGTCGATGTGTGTATGCGACTTGCCGTTGGGCGAGAGCATCGGTTGCCCGTCGGCGGTGACGCCGCCAACACCGACATAGATATGCTCGTCGTGGATGTAGGTCTCGTCGGCCATCTCATCGCACACAACGATGAGCGTGATGCCCTCGTGATCGACAACCAGAGGCTTGCGTCCCTTGGGCACTTCGAGTTCCATTGGGGTGCCGTTGATTGAAATCTCACCGATTGCGTTAGCCGCACCGAAGACAACCAGTGCGTTTTCAGTAGCGGTCAACACATTGAGGCTGGTGTAGTCGAGTGTGTGCTGAGCGGACAGGTTCACATCGAACATGCACCAATGGACGCGTTGATGTCCCAAACGGACCGGGAGCGATGCGCCATCGGGCAAGAGCAAGTTGAGCGTGCCCGATTTGGCCTTTGCAGGTGAGAAGATGAATGTGATCGAGCCTTGTGAGCCACGCATATGGGTGACGACATGCCCGTTGATTGTTGAATCATCCGATGCCGGATCGATCACGATCGGCGGGTTTTCGTGCTCGGTGTGGGCAAGCACACGGGCAAAGCTCGATGCGAACATAATCAGACGGCGCACGCCGTGGTGAACATCGGTGAATCGACCGTGCTCGTCGATCATCGCGTTGGTGTCTTGGGTGGGCGCGTAGGCGTTGAACTCGCCGACGGGTGACATGGCGCCGTAGAACCCAAAGGATGTGCCGCTCGAAAAGTTGGTCAGGTTGAACTGGCCACCGGCACAAACAATCTCTGCGAGCTGGCGTTGATACATCAACCCATCGAGCTGTTCAGGCTTGGGTTGACCAAAGACCGGGCGTGACTTTGGACCATAATCAATCACGATTTCGGGCTGATCCGGACGCACCGCGGTGAGCTGGCGCATGGTGCCGAACATATCACCCGAGCCTGACCAGCCATCGATGTCGCCTTCAACACCCTGCCAGAGATTGTTCGAGTTGATCTTGGGAACAGTAAATCCTGCTTCTCGCAGATAGCGTCCGAGTTCGCCGAGATAGCCCTTGGCGGCGAGCACATCGCCGCAGTTCCAGTGGGCCTCATTCTGGATCATGACGATCGGTGCACCCTTGGTGACGGATGCCTGGAGGTCTTTGACCTTCTTGGCGAGTGCGTTGAAGTATTTGCCGACCGCTTGGAGGTAGGGTTGGTTTGGTTTGCGTACTTCGAGGTCTTTGACATTGAGCAGCCATGTCGGCAAGCCGCCAAGGTCCCAGCCTTCGCCGATGTACGGGCCGACACGCAGCACGCAGTACATCCCTGCTTCGGCGATGAGCTGCACGAAGTGGCGGATGTCGTTGTTGTCTTTGAAGTCGTACGAGCCCGGGCGGGTTTCGATCAGGTTCCAGAAGATTGGAGTCTCGATACAGTTGAGCCCGGCGTGCTTGGCTGCACGAATTCGATCGGCCCATTCAGCGCGTGGTGTGCGTTGGAAATGGATTGACCCCGATACGAGCCAGATGCGTTTGCCATCAACGGAGAGTGTACGATTATCAAAGGTTACAGCGGCCATAAGGTGCCCTCGTATCAGAACTTGCCAACCTTGGACGTGAGCCATCGCGAGCCGTTGACAAGTAGGATTTCATGGACAAACACCGTAGGAGCGAGACCCCAAAAAGCAAGTTTCGGGCCTTCGTATCAGCGTATTGAGATGGTTGAATTTTGACCAAAAGAAGATTGGCAGGCAGCCGTAAACTACTGTATTTACAGTGATTGTGATCTAATTGAGAAGTGTTTCATGCTCAATGAACAATTCAGCATTCAAGTCGATGATAACTTTGAAAATTTCTCGACCTGGTTCAAATCGAGGGCTCAAGTGTTTGGGTTATAGTTGGCCGCCCGCTTAGCTCGCCCAGCATTCGTACTCATCATGAGCGATGAGCGCCTTGTTGATTTCGAGCAGGTCTCGGGTGCCGTTCTTGGCGAAGCCGCACTTTTCTGCGAGCCGAACCGATGCGGGATTGTCTGCACAAATCTGTGCTCGCACACGGTGAAGCCCAAGCCCAACGGGGTGATCGGCGAGCGCGAAGTCGATCAGGCCTTGCACCGCTTCGGTTGCAAACCCTTGCCCGGCAAGATCGGCATCGATCCACCAGTTGGTTTCGCAGGTCCATTCGAGCCCACGCTCGATTTTGATGAGATTGAACATTCCCACAAATCGCCCGGCGTCTGGGCCAGACTCAATGAATGCAGCTCGTCTCCAGGCGACGCCTTCGATGTCTTGCACACGGGATTTGACCATTGTGCGATTGAAGAAATGTCTATCGGATTCGTTTTCTTTGGTCAACGGAATCCATCTTCGGAGATTCGATCGATCGTTATTGATCGCGTCTATAAAGGATGCTTCGTCGTTGGGTTGAAGCAATCGGAATACCAGCCGTTGTGTGGTGAGGTCCGGCTTGGGGAGTACCTCAACCGGTCGACGGTTGATCACGCGTGTAAGCGTGTGCGGGTAGCTGTGTTGATTGTGCGGCTGTAGTGCGCTCATATCGGACTCCGGTACTGTCCGATATATCGTCGGGTTTGTTATCGAACTCAAGCAATGGGTGTCCGGGAACTGATAATTTTCGAGTGTCCGATAAGTTCTTCACTCCGGGTGCCATGGCTTGACCCGAAGGGCAATCCATGCTCTTCCGAATCATCTACACCATTCAAGACACGGCTTGCGGAAGACGGTCAAGCCGTGGCACTCTGATATCTATTGAGAATCAGCGCCCGCAGAACCGAGCCCAGAGCCGGACACATTCACGGCGGGATATCCGTTGTCCGCATTCCGGACATGGCTGGGTGTCATCCGATCGAGATTGCAAGTCATATCGACACTTTGGACAGACAAGGCATCTGGATTTCACTACAGCCCGCTTGAACTTTCGCATCTGGTAAATCAGAACGAAGTTGTGCATCTGACATATGACAACAAATGCAAGTACAACCCAACCGCCAATCAGGGTGTAGTGAATAAATGTAGACACATTGAAAGAAATCCCAAACACACTGAGTATTCCCCACTGAGCCAACTTCAAAAACGCATACCACACACCATATATTGCCATCATGATGACCCAAGAACCCAAACCAACGAAACAACCTGCCCGAGCGAATGGAACATGCCTCATCCATCTGATTCGTTTTATCTTGGGCACACAACTCCCATCCGACTTCGCCCGTCGGCCCCATCGCTTGGCTCGTCTGTGTGTTAACCTCAACTTGAGCATGGACTATTCTAGATTCGGTTCAGAACCGTGATCGCAGGAGCTTGCACCACAGCCGAACGCATTCGCGCCGGGGGGCGATCGTGCCGCACTCTGGGCAGGTGTCGATCTCGCGGGGGCGGGCGGAGAGGTCGTAGAAACAGTGGACGCAGAGTTGGCACCGCTTGGAGAGAAGTTCTCCTTTGATCTCACGGATACCTCGATAGAACGCCATATGCGCAAGCGGATAGGTGATGATAAATCCGAGTAATCCCAAAACAAACATATCTAGGGCTAGAAATGCCAAATCCAATGTGGTGGCAAATGAGTTCGCAAACACAGCCAACGCAATAGACCCAGCAAACAAACCAACGGCGATGTTCACGCATATTGAGAACTTATGACTCAAGTTGAGTGCGGCACAATATCGTCGCCCGAGCTTGGGTACAGACACATCCATGCCGATCCATAGATCAACCGACTCCGCTCGTTCACTCCATGGAATCTTCAACCCCATCGCTCACTCCACTATCACCGACTTGGCTATGTTCTATTCTAGCCATTCTAGAACCGTGATCGCAGGAGTTTGCACCAGAGCCGGACGCATTCGCGGCGGGGGGCGTTGAGGCCGCATTCTGGGCAGGTGTCGTCATCGCGGGGGCGGGCGGAGAGATCGTAGAAGCATTTGGGACACCGCTGGCAGCGGATTGGAATCAATGCTCGTTTCATTTTGGCTTTTCCAGGAAGTGTGAAAGCCAGTGATATCAGAAACAGAGCGATACAGAGCCCCGTCGCAGTTGCAATGATTGGCCAAGCTGGTTCCCAGAAACCGGGGGCATATGGGTCATCCTCTGGATACTGTGGATTGAAATATAAGACCCCCACCGCTATCCAGACCGAGCTATAGCTTGTGATCGACATGATCTGAAGCAACCCACCCCAGAACATGCGCGAGGAATGCTTCCAGACATCTTTCTCTTTGACTGTTTCCTCGGCTTGACGGCTCTCGGCCCGCTCACACCACGGCTTCTTCCTTGCCATCATTCCACCGTCACGGACTTGGCCAGGTTCCTTGGCTTATCGACATCATGCCCACGCAAGACCGCAGCGTGATACGCCAACAACTGTAATGGAATACCGTCACCATCGGGCTCAGGCATTCTTCGACCGCGGGCAC
>JAESSR010000171.1 GCA_016764015.1 Phycisphaerales bacterium | reverse complement strand
TCAGGATCTGCAGGGTTGAGCCCGAGCGATTTTTCGGCCATTCTCATGGTCATCGCTTCGTGGAATACGGGGGTTTCGATTGGCACCATGACGAGCCCGAGACCTGGGTTAAAGTTCCAGACGAGCTGGTGGCTCTCGTTGGGGAAGCTGGTGAGCTCTGCTGGTTGGGCGTAGTACGAGTTGGCGAGCAGCGAGTACATATCTGCGACATCACTTGTAGGATTGCCGCCGAGACGCGAGATTGCACGCCCACAAGATTGGCGGACGGCATCGTTGCTTGTTGATTGGTAGAGCTCGATCTACGCTGGAAGACTGGTGCGGTATGGGATCAGCCCGAGCACATCGGCGATTGCTTCTTGGCGGGTTTGATCGAGTTCAGGGAGCGCGGTGACCAATGGAATGATCGCATGGCGTCCCATATCAACCAGCAAGCGTTGGACCTGTGCTTTGAGTGCGAGGTCTTTCTGCTGGAGGTACGCATCGAGGAGTTGGGGCATCGCGTATTCGCCAGCGAATACGAGGCGCTCGTGAGCCAATGAGCGGGCACGCAGTCCTTGTGTCAACAACGCGATATTGCGTGCGATTTCCTTTGGGCTCCGAGCACGGGCGAGTTTGCCCTCACGGAACACGGTATCGAGCTTTGCAGCGATTGGTTCGAGCACTGGCACACGCATGCCGGCTGCGATCGCTTCTTCGAAGCGAATCTGTTCGCGTGATTGCTCAACGAGATCGACGAATGCTTCTGAATCCATGCCGGAACTGAGAAGTTGATTCCCTAGATCGGCCGCGACATCAAACCTTGCGATTTTGACGAAATGGATGAAATCTCTCAGCAGGATGAGTTCTTGTTCATGATCTGCTTCTGGCTGAGCGACGCTAGCGGTTGCCTGCGAGGTTGGAACCAGCATTGAAGCTGATCCTGCGAGAAGAATGATCGAAAATGACAGATTGGCGATGTTCCGGTTCACTAGACGCACATTCGTCTCCTGCTGCAAATATTGAGGAACGGTGCGTCGAATAGACCCGACACCGTTCAAGATGAGTCATTGTATACGAACAGCACGGGCATGTGTTGCCTTGAGCTGACCAAAAGAATGACAACTGTATCGGACTCGGGGGGCGTGTGTCAATCAGATGATGGTCTCAAGCCCAATAACATGTGGGTTATTTCGCTCGTCTTACCGATCAGGTCACTCGACACGGGTCCGGATATACCAATCTGTCCGATTGTGCCCGCTTTGAGGCATGAACGATCAAGAGCGAGCGTGATGACGACGATGAAATGGGTGATCCGACGCATGACGGCTGCGACGGTCCGCTTCCTTTTATATGTACCCGAGGTGAGATGATGCCAATCGAAAAAGATGTGCTTACGACCGGCGAGGTCGCCAAAATCTGTAATGTAGCCCCCAGAACCGTGTCTAAGTGGTTCGATTCGGGTCAGTTAAAAGGATACCGCATCCCCGGATCGAAGGATCGGCGGATTCCGGTGACTGAGCTTTACAGGTTTATGAAAGCCCACCATATCCCGATGGATGGCATTACCAGCGGCAACACCCGCGTGCTGATTATCGATAGCGATCGAGAAGTCTCTGATGTGCTCGAACGGGTGCTCGCTGAGCAAACAAACTATGAAGTGTCTTCAGCGAACTCGGCATTTGCTGCCGGGCTCGAATGCGAACGGTTTCGTCCTCATGTCGTGTTGATCGATGTCCACATTTCGGATTCTGAGCCTCGCGAGATCGCCAAGCTCGTTCGCTCTAGCGAAGCAATGCAGATGACCAAGCTCATCGCGATGTCCGGCAAGCTCACCGACGGGCAAGCCCAAGGGCTTGGTAGCGCCGGATTTGACTCGTTCCTCAAGAAGCCATTCCAGGTGCGGATGGTTGTTGAAGCGATCGAGCAGGCGACGAATATCGCTGCCTGAATCAGATTGTCTGAGCCAGAACTTGAGCCAGATTCTGAGCCAGATAGAGATAAAAAAGTCCACCACGAACCCGAAGCTGCAAGGACGCAGCTTCGGGTTTTCTTCTGGGTTGAGTTTGAATCTTTAGGGGCAGCCTTGGGCGAATGCGGCGAGGAAGGCGGCGATATCGAAGAAGTTCCATCGGCCATCACCTGTGAAATCAGCAACGGGATCTTGGTTTGAGAGTGCCACAAGGAATTCAGAGACATCGAAAAAGTTGAGCGTCCCGTCGTGATTGAGATCGGCAAGGCATGAAGCCTGTACACAGAGGTTGAACAACACACTTATGTCGTCATTCGACTCATTTGCAACGACCATGTCAAGTTTGCCATCAGCGTTGAGGTCGCCGAGCGAGACAGAAGAGGGGCTACTTCCCGTAGCGAACTGTAGCTGAGGCGCGAAGTTCCGGTCACCGATGTTGAGCAACACGCTGACGAGATTGCTTCGAGTATTTGTCACAACCATATCCATATCGCCATCATCATCTATATCGCCTAGCGTCACGCCTCGCGGCCCATCCCCGACACTCAACCTTTGGTCAGCCCCGAAGGTGCCATCGGCATTGTTAAACAAAACGCTCAAATCGTCGCTTATAAAATTGGTGACCGCGATGTCGAGATTGCCATCAGAATCAAAGTCGCCGAGCACCACTGATTCTGGGTGATCCCCCACACTGTACTTCTGCTGGGGAGCAAAGGTGCCGTCTCCATTGTTGAACAGCACACTGACATCATTGCTCGCGTTGTTTGCGACAACCATATCGAGATCGCCATCGAGATCAAGATCACCGAGCGTCACACTCTTTGGTCGATTCCCGGCGCTGTAGAACTGCTGGGGTGCGAAAGTGCCGTCTCCGTTGTTGAGCAGGACGCTTGTGCTTTGGCTTATATTGCTTCCGTTGGCAACGACCATGTCGAGATCGCCGTCGAAATCTAGATCCCCGAGCGCCACACTCTCAGGACCGCTTCCAACAACATACTGCTCTAGGGATGCGAATGTTCCATCGCCGTTATTGAGTAAAACGGTTGCCTTGTTGCTGCCTGAAATTGCAACGACCATGTCCAGACTGCCATTAAGATCAAGATCGCCCAATGTCACAAAGGCTGGACCAATTCCGGCACCGTACACTTGCTGAGCGGCAAATATCCCTTGCCCACTATTCAATAACACACTCACATCATTACTTGGACCGTTGGCAACTGCCATGTCGAGATCGCCGTCATTGTCTAAATCGCCCAGCGAAACGCTGCGAGGGCTGAGCCGAACGCTGTACCTTTGCGGCGTTAGAAACACCCCATCTCCGTCATTGAACAACATGCTTGCGTTGCCAATTCTGTTGGCAAAGGCTACATCAAGATCACCATCCAGATCGAGATCGGCGAGCGTAACACTTTGAGGGCCCCCACCCGCACTGACCATTTGCTGGTTTGCGAATGTACCGTCACTGTGATTGAGCAGCACACTCATTGTACTGCTATCACGGTTTGCCACTGCTAAATCTAAATCACCATCGCCGTCAAGATCACCGGACACGATCGAAAATGGCGCATCGTCTAAGTCGTATCGCTGTTGAGAAGCAAAGGTGGCGTCGCCGTTATTGAACAACACGCTCATATCATCATCGAACCAGTTGGCGACAGCCATATCAAGATCGCCGTCCGCATCGAAATCACCGAGTGTCACACTTTGTGGCCCATTTCCCACCGTCTTGAACTGTGCAGAAGTAAACGTCCCATCGCTGGTGTTGAGCAGTACATGGATGGCGTCGCTATTTCGAATGACAACAACCATGTCAATATCGCCATCGCTGTCGAGGTCCCCGAGAGCTAATGAGATTGGTCCATTGCCGGAATCAAATCGGTTTTCTGTCGCGAATGTCCCATCACCGTTGTTCAAGAGCACACTTATGTCATCGCTGTTGAAGTTTGCGACAACCATATCGAGATCACCATCTCCATCGATATCTCTAAGTGCTACAAACTCTGGACCATTTCCTGCACTGTATCGTTGCTCGGCAGCGAATATCCCATCGCCGTTGTTGAGCAGCACGCTCATTTCACCGTCTTCTGGGAGGAATCTTCCAGAGTTTGCAACAACGATATCGAGATCACCATCGCCATCCAGGTCACCGATAGTCACGGAATTGGGACGAGATCCTACACCATGTCGTTGATCTGGTTCAAACACCCAGTCGTTGTTGTTCAACAGAATGCTGATATCATTGCTATCAAAGTTAGCAACGATAATATCGAGATCGCCGTCACCATCAAGGTCGCCCTGTGCCACTGAACTCGGCCCATCCCCCACAGCAAATTTCTGCCCAAGGAAAAGCGGCCCGTCACAAACCTGGCCATGAGCTGGCACGGCAAGGAACATCATAAAGCACCAAATCGAAATGACTATTTTTGAACTACAAAGAGAACTTGACAACATAAACGAACTCCGAATGCAAATCGAAACAATGGGATGAAACATTGAACATTCCCTTGAAGATACGATACTGGATGACCAATCTGGTCCATAGGGAATTCAGCCATTTTTTAAACAATACATGTAATTGGACAACTCCATAATAGACGCCTTGATTTCAACACCATTCACTTGCCAACGCCCAATGGTTTGAATAAATCTATTCCCGATAATCTCTAGGCATAAAAAAAGCGCCGGGTATCCGACGCGAAGTACACGAAAGAGATTGACCAAAAAGCTTACTTCAACTCACCCATCGACGCGGCGAGGATGTCGCAGGCTGCTTTGAGGTCTTTCTTGTCGATCATTTCGGTGACGGTGTGGATGTAGCGGGTGCCTACGGTGATGCCG
>JAESSR010000170.1 GCA_016764015.1 Phycisphaerales bacterium | reverse complement strand
GGATCGCATATTGATGCTTCTGAATTGTTCTGGGAATGAGAAATGATATCGGACCGGAGAGCGTAGCGCAATTGTGTGGATTGTGTTTCGTGTTTGGTGATCGTGTATTGTTCGGGGAATAGCGATTTCATGAATGGAATCGGACACAGGATCGAGGAATGGGCGGATTGAAACAGGACAGTGTGGGGCGTTATTTAAACAAAGAACAACAATACTGAGTGGTTTACTCTATTCCTGACTCAAAGTGCCCGAATTAGACCCCGTATTCTGGGGTGTTTTCCTCGCCTTCTCGGGCAGACAGGAACCGTGGCTGTATGTCATTCGCGAACAACGATCAACATGGTGGTCATGCTCCTCGTGCCCTCACCGGGCGTCGGGTTGGGTTTATTGATGGGCGTATGGCGGTGCTGGTTGTTTTTCTGATATCGGTCATCACTTGGGCCCTGGCTTGTACATATACGGTTCAGACTACTCGACAAAATCGTGAGATTGAAGTCGAGCATCGTGCAAAAAAAATTGGTGAGCAGGTGAGCAAGCTGTTCAATGATTATTCTGTTGGGCTTGATTTCGGGCAAAGCTTTGTGAAGTCAAGTACCTTCGTCTCGCGAGATGAATGGCATGAGTTTTACAATGACCAGCGGGTTGAAACATTCTATCCTGGCACCTATGGGTTCGGATTCGTCGAGATTGTTGAGCCGAAAGAGGTTGAAGGATTTGTAGAGAGGATGCGCAACGATGGTGCTCCAGAATATGCGGTCAAATCATATCCAGGATTTGGATTAGTAGATAAAACAGAAGATTACTACCTGATTAAGTATCATGTGCCAGCATCTCGGAACCGAGTGGCATGGGGATTGAATGTCGCGTCGAGGGCGGTCAATCGTAAAGTGTATGATCGATCACGCGATACGGGCAAGATTCAGGTATCCGATCCATTTCACCTTGTACAGAACGATGAGAGTCAGTGGGGACTTGTCTTGGCGGACCCGATTTATCGTCAGGGGGCAGAGATTTCCACAGTAGAGCAACGCAGAGAAGCGGTTGTTGGATGGGTCATGTGTTCAATTGGGCTCGATCGTTTCTTTGAAGCAGAACATCGTGAAGAGTGGGATGGATTTGCGATCGAGTTTTTGGATGTTGACCAAGACACCGGCGAGTTTGGTACATCTATATATAGTTCGATTGAAGATACGGCTCAATCGCGGGCAATCGTGATGAAACACATCGAGATTGATGTGCATGGTCGATCATTTATCCTGAGTGTCGGTAGTGAGCAGAGTCCGGTCGGTATGTTGAGCAATGGGCGAGAGATCGTTGTCTTGGTGATGGGTGTTGTGGTCACCAGTTTGTTGACGCTGATTACTTGGACAACTACTCGAACGCGGGCGAAGGCGATCGCGTTGGCTCGCTCGATGACATCATCATTGCGTGAGAGCGAGTATCGTCAGCGGTCGCTTGCGTTTGATGCCAAGAAAGCCAGTGCGGTGAAATCTGAGTTCTTGGCGAACATGAGCCATGAGATTCGTACGCCGATGACCGCGATTTTAGGATATAGCGAGATACTCGAAGACAATATTGTTAAAACAACGAACGGAGGATGTATCGAGGCGATCGACGCGATTCAGCGCTCGGGCAAGCATTTGATGATGGTGATTAACGATGTGCTTGATCTTTCGAAGATTGAGTCAGGCAAGATGGCAATTGAGCATGAGCCTTGCTCGATACTCGAACTTGTCAATGACGTGTACGCATCACTGAAGGTAAATGCTGCGAAGAAGAACCTTGATTTGCGTATCGAGTTTGATACCTCTATTCCTCGCATTGTATCGATGGATGCGTACCGGGTGCGTCAGATTTTAATCAATCTGGTTGGGAATGCGATTAAGTTTACGAATGATGGATCAGTCACAGTTGGTCTGCGATCGGACAACGAGTGTATTGCGTTCGCGATCAAGGATACGGGGGTTGGGATTCCTGAATTAAAGATCCGGGATATGTTCAACCCATATGAGCAGGTGGGCGGGGCGCAGGCGCGCCGCCAAGACAGCACCGGGCTCGGGCTCACGATTTCGCGGGAGCTTGCGCGACTGCTCGGCGGCGATATCGAGGCAGAATCAAGCGTGGGTGTGGGGTCGGTCTTTACACTCAAGATCCCGTTGGATGTGGATGATGGTGTTGAATATGTCAATGCGATGGACAAGGTTGGGCAAAGAAAGCTGAACGGGTTAGAGCGTGTCACCATGCTTTCTGGTCGCGTGCTATTGGCTGAGGACGGGCTCGATAATCAGAAGTTGATTGCACGGATGCTCAAAAAGATTGGGCTCAAGGCTGAGATTGTGAACGATGGGCGGGCGGCAGTGGACGCGGTTGTCAAAGCTCACGCCGATGGGTGCCCGTTTGATGTGGTGTTGATGGATATTGATATGCCGATCCTTGATGGGTTTTTAGCGACGAGCGAGATTCGATCGCGTGGGATTGATGTGGCGATCGTGGCGTTGACGGCGCACGCGATGGATGGTATCAAGGAAAAATGCTTCGAGGCGGGGTGCGACGAGTATGTGGTTAAGCCGATCAACCGTGAACGGTTTTACCGAGTGCTTGAAGGAATCCTCGACGAGAAAGATACCAGCCAGCGGGCTGCGTAGTTTGCAAGCTGGCGAGAAGTCCTATAGGTCTAGGTCGTGTCTGACGACTCGTGGAGCATTTTTTTGGGTGCCCCGTCGGAGCCGTCTTCGGCTCCTTCGGGTAGATAATCAATGACTCCGATCCCGAAGGAGGACAAGAATCCTCAGTCGAGCCACCCGGAAAGAGCCGTCAGGCACATCCTTGTGCGCTTGCTATTTGTGACAACAAATGAATACGGCTTGAGGCTATCATTCGTTGATGGCTCGAAGGCTCAAGTATCAAATTAATAAACGGCATGCGTTCGCTTCGCCCGAGGAGGAGGCGATGCTCAATGTGTATCGCACGGCGTCGCACCTGAACGGCCTTGAGCATGTGTTGTTCAAATCGCGTGGGCTTTCGGCGGCAGGGTACAACCTGCTTGGGATACTTCGTGGACATCGGCTTTGTGGGGGAAAGAGTGCGGGTGTTGAAGGGGTGCGGGCATCGGAGATTGGTTGCGAGATGGTGGTGCGGATGCCCGATGTGACTCGGCTGGTGGATCGGCTAGAGAAAATGAAGCTGGTTTCGCGTCATGAAGGTGAAGATGACAAGCGTGTGAAGATGGTGAGGATTACAGTCGATGGGCTCGGGCTTCTTGAGGAGCTTGAGCCTGTGGTTGGTCGATTGATGCGGGATCAGCTTGGGCATCTGAGCAAGAAAGAACTCAACGAACTCTCTCGGCTCCTTGAGCTTGTCCGCGATGAAGATGGCGAGCGGGAAAACTCAACAAAGAAGCAGAACACAAAGGATTCGATATGACGCGTGTAGTAGTTGTGTATCACTCTGGCGCCGGGCACACCAAGGCGATTGCGCAATCGGTGAGCAAGGGCGCATCGATGGTCGAGGGTGTGGCGGTTGATGTGCTATGTGTTGACGATCTGCCCAAGCTCGAAGGCGATGGGGCAGGACAACCAGCATGGGAGACGCTTAACAGTGCAGATGCGATTGTGTTTGGATCGCCGACTTATATGGGCAATGTGTCGGCGGCGTTCAAAGGGTTTATGGACACGACGGGGGCGTTGTGGTATGGGCGCAAATGGATGGACAAGCTCGCGGCAGGATTTACTGTCGGCGGGGGATTGGCTGGCGACAAGCAGAGTACGCTCCAGGCGATGCAGGTCTTTGCCTCACAGCATGGGATGGTGTGGGTGTCGATGGGTGTTGGGGTTGGAGAGAAAGGGATTGATCGGCTATCGAGTTCGATTGGGATGATGGCGCAGGCGGATGATGGGGCGGTGGGGGAGACGCCGCCGCGGGAGGATCATGCGACCGCGGAGCGATTTGGGGAACGAGTGGGCAAAGCTGCGTTGCGGTGGGGGTAAAAAACGGCTTTATTTGAAGGCAAGGGGGTTGGCGACTCCAAAATATTGAATGGAAACTGAACATTAATTGTCTTGTGTGGGCATTTGGAAACTGGTATAGTCAACAGTACGAATCGGGTAGGAGAGCCCCGGCCGTTCTGTTTTAGACTTCACACACTGTTCCAAATGAAAGAAAGAGGAGAGACGAAATGAAAACAATGACTATTTTGGCACTCGCTGGCGCGGCTGGTATGGCAAATGCAGGCCAGATTTTCCAAGAATCGTTCGAGGGTGATCCGGGAATGAGCTACACATTCTCGAATCAGTTTGATGACGCCGGGTTTGATTTTTTCGGGCGCTACATGGTGCCGGACAACTCGAATCCTGCTCGTGATGTTTTTCAATCCGGTTGGGATGGTTCTTTCGGGATCATGGGGCAAGATCACGATGGCGATGGCGAAGCGGCTACGCAAAGCGTGATGATCGACAATATTGATATCTTCGGGTTCACTAGCCTGAGCATGTCGATGTTTGCGGGCGCACTCGATAGTGAAGCTGCTGGATTTTTTAACTTCGAAGCGGTCGATGGCGATGGGATGAGCATCTGGGCCAGTATTGATGGCGGCGCTGATTTCATGATCGGTCGATTCAGCCCACCATCGAGCGGTGCTGGCGATCTGTATGTTGATGCAGACATGGACGGCATCGGCGATGGTGCTCGGCCGACGACCGACTTGGCCGACTTCGCGTTCAATATCGCGGGCGTTGGTTCGAGTCTTGATCTTCGGATTGACATGACCAGCACCAGCAGCTTCGAGGCACTCGCGATCGACAACATCCGTGTCAACGGAATACCCTCGCCGGCGACACTTGGCTTGCTCGGCATGGCCGGGCTTGCTGGGTCGCGTCGTCGTCGGGCTTGATTTTTGTTTTCTGAATATGTGAACTCACTGGCTGCGCCCTTTGGTGCAGCCGGTTTTCGTTTTGTGAGATTACGGAATCAGTGTGTTAGGTTGGTCGGTCTTCTGGGTTTGAGCCGGGGCCGTGGAGGCCGTGTTGGGGCTTGGCTTTGAGTGTTGATGCTCTGGTGAGGGCGGCTTTGCCGAACTTGGCGATGATGGCATCGGTTGCTTTGTCGACCGCTTTGTTGGCGGTGCTCGATTGGTTATCAAAGAGCCCGGCGTCGGCGGGGGATTCAGTGAGTTGAGATAAGCCAACCCCGATGAGGCGGACGGGGCGGAAGGATCGTGCCCATGTGTCGAAGAGGGATTTGGCAGCGCTGTGGATGGTGTTGGTTTCGTTGGTTTGGTTTTCGAGGGTGAGTGAGCGGGTGATGGTTTCGAAATCGCCGAATCGGACTTTGATGGAGATGGCTTTGGTGTAGCGAGCGTGTTTGCGTAATCGCGAAGCGACATCGACGGCCTGCCTTGCGATGATCGCGCGGACTTCGTCGGGGTCGTCGAGATCGGTTTCGAAGGTATGTTCGTGGGAGATTGACTTTGCGCCGCGGTCGATACGGACGGGGCGATCGTCGATGCCTCTTGATAAACGATAGAGTTTTTCGCCGAAGCCACCCAAACGGGCGATGAGTGTTTCGATGGGGAGTGCGCGGAGTTGGGCGACGGTGCGGACGCCGAGGCGTTCGAGGTTGCGCTCTGTCGATGCGCCCACGCCCATGAGTTTGCCGACCTAGAGTGGATCGAGGATTGATAGGATGGTGTCGTTGGTGATGACGGTGTAGCCATCGGGTTTGTTCATGTCGGATGCGAGTTTGGCGAGGAACTTGTTGGGGGCGATGCCGACCGAGCAGGTGAGGTT
>JAESSR010000169.1 GCA_016764015.1 Phycisphaerales bacterium | reverse complement strand
TCGAACTCAACGACGAAACCCTCAACTACCGCGTCGCCGTCAGCTACCTCCTGACCCACGAAAACCACCAACTCAAAATCGCCCACCTCCACTGGTCCTCCCGCCCACAGAAGTAAGCAAAATCCTTTGTAGTTTGGGTGCCCCGACTCGCCCTCTTGGGCGCAGTCGGGTCTTCATAAACCCAATGAATTATCTACCCAACTTCGTCAGCCTTAGATCGTTCGACTTCATCGAGCGTTCGCCCATCGTCCGTTATCCAAGTAATCCACCCGTTCTTCGATCCGCCAGTCAAGAACTTAGCTGCTGCGCTAGGGGTTTTGAACAATCGATCAGTCTGTAACACAAACTCACTATCCTTTACCTCAACATCTTCGCTATTCAATATTTTTTCTCTGACATTTGCAAAGGAAGATTTTGCAATCGCATCGGTCATCGCCGTTCGTCCAACTGAATCTTTAAGCACGACAAAGCCCTCAGGAGTATAAACTCCCCGCCCTTGGGTACTCGATGCTGTGCAGTTATAGATTAATTGCTCACTCGCTCCCTGCGAAGGTGCAACCACCACTGGAGTAAAAAGCGGGTATCCGAGAGAAGCAAGCAGCGTTTTGCCAGTATCATAAATTTCGTTGCAATCTGCTTCCATCGGCGCAGGCGTATGGGGCTTGCTGCCGCTGTTCCCGTTCTCATCGGTATATCGCCCTGCCTCGCGGGTTTTTTGGAGGCAGAGCCACTCTAAGTAAAGCGCATGAGTCTGAGTCATGCTGTTAGTTTTACTAACTACGACGAGTACTCGTTCCCAAAAATCTTTGTTGGCATTGTGGGATTTAAGTCGCGATCGTACATCACCGGTTTGACCAATGTATACGCGTTGGCTGTCTTCGTCTTCACCAGAGCTGAAGAGAAAATATACTGCAACTTGCGAACTCTCAGGCATCGCGAGAAAATCGTTGAGTAAACTCCTTGGCACCTCGATCACTTGGACAATCCGAGTCGTGATCTCAGCGATGCGAATCCCGCGAGGGTCGCCGCTTGGAAGGAAGATTTGGATTGTTTTTGGCATCGTGTTCATGCGGCCCTCGGTTCTGTTCGTATATCAGATACTGTATTCTAGGTGCCGGGTGACTTGCTTACGCGCAGCTTAAGCAGGTCTTCATTCTCACCCAGAACATGCTTAAGGCTGCGCCGTAAGCATGCCACCCAACTACTGCACCAACCCCTTCGTCAGCCGCATAAACGCCGTCTCCAGGTTCACCGGCTCCTCCTGAAAATGCGTCACGCGGAAGCCGTTGTTGATGAGCACATTGGGGATATCGGTGAAGTTGCCGCCGTGGCGATCGTCGTAGTGGGCGTGGATGATCTGTCCTGAGCCGCCACCGATCGCGGTGCCGTCGCCTTGGACGATGCTGACCTTCTCGACGCCCGGCATCGTCGCGAGCACCTTCGTCGCCGCCTCGATCCGCTCGGCCACCCCGATATGCACCACATGCCCAACCTTGGCCCGCTTGAGAATCTCATCGACCGACCCGCTAAACAACAACTCGCCCTTTTCGATGATCCCCACCGTATTACAAAGCTCAGCCAACTCATGCAAGATATGTGACGAGATCAAAATCGTCTTCCCCATCTTCTTGAGCTCTTTGAGTAGCTCCCGAATCTCGATCCGCGCGCGTGGGTCCAAGCCCGACGCCGGCTCGTCCATCAACAGCACCTTTGGATCATGCAACAACACCCGCGCGATGCTCAGCCGTTGCTGCATCCCACGCGAGAGCGAGTTCACCTCGGCGGTCTGCTTGTAGGTCAGATCGGTCAGTTCGAGTACATCATTGACCACCTTCTTGCGTTGCTGCCCGTTGATGTTGTACGCGGCTGCGAAGAACTCAAGGTACTCATGCACCACCATGTCCTGATACGCACCCATAAAATCAGGCACATAGCCAATCAAAGGGCGGATCTGCCGATTCTGATACCCGATCGTCATCCCCGCAACCTGCGCCTGCCCAGACGAAGGCTTCAATAGCGTCGCAAGCACTTTAATCGTCGTCGTCTTACCCGCGCCGTTTGGGCCAATAAACCCAAAGCAATCGCCCTCGCCGATCTTCAAGTTCAGCGCATTGAGCGCGATCAGATCCCCATAGCGTTTGGTCAGGTTAATCGTTTCAATCATCGGCATCAATAACTCGCTTCCATTTCCAATCATACTTCAGGCACAATCATCGCACAATCATCGAACAAAGGCACTCACTCTGTCCCCGCCCTCGCTTTATCTAAAAACTCAGGCGGATCAGCATCAAACGGGTAGATCCATGTCACAATCGTTTTTCCAGACGCAGGCACTTTCTTTCCATTGACCCAGATCGGTGTCGGCATCCCGTCGGCGTTTGCTTCATCCTTGTCGATATCGACAACACCCATAATGATCAGCGTCGGCTCAGTAAACCATCGCCCAAGGTCCCACCCGTGGAGCGATTTACGAACCGCCAAACGCGACCCCACCGGATCATTCGCCGCCCCCTCAAAGTTGGGAGGCTCAAACTGCGATATGAAACGACCAGCCATCAACCGATCTGTCAGTTTCTTGCTCCCGCGACCAAGCCCAGACAAATCAACCCCGTGACTAACCACCGTGCGAAAATAGTTGCCCTGACGCGAACCAAAATCCTGCGTCGCGGGCTCAAGATTCAGCACCTGCCCGGGCGTCCATCCATCCTCACCAAACGAAGGCACATAGACCGCCGTCTGCGCGATCATCCTGCGATTGAGCGATTGCCCAACACGCAGAATCGGCACTTCGCCAGTGATCACAAACACACGCACATCGTGCAGAGCACCGGGCAACTCATGCACAACCTGCCCGGTCACAGTCGTCCCACTCACCGTGAGCTTGGGTTCTTCAATCGCCCCCGGAACCCCCACCGGCTTGGGCATCGACCATCCGCTCTCCCCAGACCATTCAGCTAAGAACGACTTCACTGTCGCTCGTGTTGGCACACGGATCGCACTCGGATTCTTCGACTCCACCCGGTACCCTGAGTTATCCGGGAATCCTTGGGCAAACCCGCCGATCGTGTTGGGCGCACTCCAAGGCGAGAGCAGATTGGTTGATTCTTGAACCACAAACGAATCCGAGTCTTCTGGATCACGCATAGATACCACCGCGCTGCCATAGCTCGGGAGCATCACGCTGAGCCATGTCCGCGCCCGCTGCGAATCTTGCCCGTATACTTCTTCAAGCATACTCAGATGCGAGATATTCACTGACTTGGGGCGCATCATCGTCGCGCCCACCCATGCCAGCGCGGTAAACACACCCGTCGTCGCAACAAACACAACCCACGCGTGATGCTTTTTTTTCTTCGCTCGGAGCATCGCGTACCCGCCCGGCCCAGCAACAATCCAATACAGGATGAACACCACAATCCCAAAGAACACGCCCTGCACCGCGCGCCCGGTCTTGGCGATCGCCCCGCTGATCCCCTCATCAAAGACCAACGCCGTCCGATTGCCCGTGTCAGTCTTCTGCTGATCCGTCATCTGATCAGGGCGCAAAATATTGCCTCGCATCCCCAACACCCGGTGCCAGAATGCTTCAGGCTCTGGCAATCCGACCCGTCGCAACTGCCCATGATTCAAAGGCAACCCAACCACCGTCACCATCCCAGAACCCATCAGCCGACGGATCACGACGGCTGCACCATCACGATCATTAAGAATCGCCATCGCAGAACTCGCAGGTTTGTCCGCGAGCGGCTCAAATGTATACACAACCGCATTCTTCGGCAGCACAACCGTCTTTGATTCCGTCAACAACTCACGATAATCATCGAGATCAACACCCTCTTTGCGTTTGGGTGACGCGATCTCGGGGAGAATCGTCCGCAGCGGATGATTCCCCAAATACCAAGGCTCGCCGCTGCTGGGCAGCACGATTACCAGATGCCCGCCCCGCTCAATCCATGTCCGGATCGCGCGTGCCTTCTCCGGCGACAACCTGCCCGGCGATGTCGTCGCGGTGCTCGCATTCGACCACACCAAGGTATCCATGCTGGCAAGTCCCTGCCAACGATCGGGCAAGTTCTCAACACCGAGCCCGGGTGAGACCCGCAGCAACTCATGCCCGAAGAGCATCGCGAGCCGACCGCCAGTCGTGTATCCGTATTGATCCAGGCTCAGCTGATTGTTCCCAACAATCCCCGCGAGCCCGATACTCGATACCTGAATCTGCGGGTTATAAATCGGCAACTGCCCGAGCATGCGCCCGACCTTGAACCCGAACTCTCCTACATCCGTATTTCCAGAATCGATCGCTTCATACGCTTTGAGTTCGTACTCGATACCGCTCCCACGATGTGGTATCCAGCAATACAACCAGAAGCTTTGTTTGACCCCAGGATTCGCTGTCACGACCCGGTCGTACTGAGTTTCGTCCCCGTCCTCATCTCGTATGGCAAGCCGGAGCACAATATCTCGCCCGCTCGATCCCAAATCCAACAACTGCACCTGGATCCCTGCCCAGTCCCCCTCGCGTGCAAGCCCGCCAACACCAAAGCTGGCAACACTCAACTGCACCTCTCCAGCGTCCGAAGAGTCTTGCTGAGCAAACCCGATCGATGCCCAGAGCCCAAGGACACACGCAGCGATACTCAAATACATGAAAATAATGGGTCTTGACTGATCTGGCACAGCTGTTCACGCCTCCTGCTTTCTTGCTCATCCAATCCGTGTTTAAGTATAAACAAGACGCATAAACAAACAAATAACAAACTCACCCTCTATTCTACTGTCGTTTACCAGTTCTGGTGCATCTTGCGAAAGATTCTTATCAGACATGCCGATCAAAGCCCACATGATCTCACTTACGACAGGAATGCTCATCGTGCTCGGATTCACCAGCGCCATCACCGCATTGGCAGTGCTGAGCGCCTTTGCCAATGTCATCGGGCACGAAACGCAGATCCATGATCTCCGCAATCGCGTGAAGGAACTCCATTTCCAGCACGCCCTCTACCTCGCTCGGATGAATAGCCAAATCGCTGAAGCCGGTGTTGAAATCGTCGAAGCCCCAAGCACACCAACCGCCCCATCGTTGGAAGACCCATCCGATGCTCTGCCGATCTCTCAAGATCAACCACTTCCAGAAGCGCAATCATTGCCTGAATCGCAAGACGCCCAGCCAGTCCAAGCAGCCTAACAACTTCTTAGTTCCCGATCTTCTTGAGCTGCTCGATCAATGTCACATGCGAGCGTGCACCCATCCGGTAGCAATCAAGCTCGAACTTCTCGTTGGGCGAATGCACCCGATCGTCCTCAAGCCCAAAGCCCATAAAAATCGTCTCAAGCCCGATGGTGTCCTTGAGCAATCCTGCGACCGGGATCGAACCACCAGATTTGATCATCGCTGTGGTTGTGTTGCAAGCCTGCTCAATCGCCATCGCCGCCGCCTTCAAAGGCTCAGACTCCGTCGCGCAGGTCGCCGGTGCACCGCCGCCATGATCCTCAAACGACCACGAACACCCCGCAGGCGTTCGCTCCTCAAGCCAAGCGAAGAATGCCTTGGTGATGGTCGCTGAATCCTGGTCATCCACCAAACGGAACGACACCTTGGCGCTCGCCTTCGACGGGATAACCGTCTTCGCACCCGGCCCGGTGTACCCGCCGATGATCCCGTTGATGTCCGCGGTCGGGCGTGCCCATTCGCGTTCAATAAACGAATAGCCCTTCTCCCCAACACTCGCATCAGGACTCAGCCCGATGCCCTTGAGTGCCGCTGCTTCATCAACCCCAAGCCCTTTCCATGCTGCTCGTTCACCATCGGTAAGTTCACGCACGCCATCGTAAAACCCTGGAATCGTCACGCGTCGATCATCATCCCAGAGTTGCCCGAGCACCTTGACGAGTTCATTGATCGGGTTGGGGACTTTGCCGCCCCAAAGCCCTGAGTGCAAATCTTGATCCGGGCCGGTAAGTGTCACCTCCGTATAGGCCAATCCACGCACGCCATAGGTAATCGCAGGCTTACCGCGCCCGAGCATGCCCGTATCCGAAATCAAACACACATCGGTCTTCCCAAGCCGATCTGCATTATCCTTGACAAACTGCTCAAGATTCACCGATCCAGATTCCTCTTCGCCTTCGAGCATCACGGTGAACTTCACGCCCCCGCCGGGCTCGCCAGTGGTTTCATACCACGCACGCATCGCTTCGAGGAACATCATCACTTGCCCCTTGTCATCGCACGCACCACGCGCCACGATCCGCTCACCAATCTCACCCTGGGCAGGTTTGATCACCGGGGTAAACGGGGCCGACTCCCACAACTCAATTGGGTCGGCGGGCTGAACATCGTAATGCCCGTAGAACAACACATGCGGGCCGGTGTAGTCATCACTGCCCGGCGAGCTCGCCATCACAATCGGATGCCCCGGAGCATTGGCTGTCCCAGTCGCACACAGTTCGACATCAAACCCAGAATCCTTGAGATGATCCGCCGCCCATTGCCCCGCCTTGGCGGTATCCGCATTGTGCGCAGGGTCAGTCCCGACTGAAGGAATTGAAAGCCACTGTATCAATCGTTCGATCGACTCAGTTTCGTGTTGTTCAAGCCATTTGAGCGCATCGTGGGTACTCATCGTGTATCTCCTCAGTAGTGATGATAAAAGACGATAGCACAAAAAAACCCCTCAATCTTGAGGGGCTCGAAGGTGTTTGAATGATTCAACACAGATTACACACGCCCAGCACTCAGAACTCAGCCCAGATCAATAAATCTTCGCTTCACTCCGGTTGCCCTGCTGTTGTTCCATGAAGGTGATTGCTTCGTCAGTAGCATTATCTCCATTAAAGTCCGAACCAGACGGATACCAAGGGTTTGGATTTGAATACATCTCTGACTGATTCATGCCTTCAACATGGCTGTCAAAGTACAATGCGTTAATTCCTTCAGCATGACGCGTTGAAAGTTCTACATTGAGATTGGTATCTGCATGGAAAGTCCGCCCGTACGCTGTCGAATCTCTGAAGATAGGCCCGCTCGTGCCAAACGAACTAAAGTTCGGTGTGATTGTTGAGATATCAAAGTCAAGAATCAGAGTTCCTCGTTCTTCAGCAAGGTACCGAGTTCCATCTGCAGCGAAGATTTTTCCCGAAGCTTGAATACCAACCTGGGTCAGCTTTGGCTTGTACTGCTTTGGAGTCGACACCGGTGTACCGTGTGTGTCTACATAGAAACGAGAATTGTTTGACCCACGGAAAATTCGTGGTGGTGTATTACCCCATTTATTTGAGTAATAATGAAACGACGCCGGTGTCAAATAGCTCACTTGATTAAATCCGCGTCCATTACGAAGTATGTTTTCAAAATGTTCACGGTCAATCCAAGAACCGTAGAGTGTGTCAATCGGAACTCGGGCTTCGCCGCAAGCAAAATCATTGAAGATTTGTGCAGTTCGTTGTGCTCGATTATCAGAGAATCCAAGCGAATCACCAAGCATCGGACTGATCCAGTCCCAAACCGTTGTCGGAGTAGTCTGGGAAGTTGTCCCTTGCATTCCGTAAAAGACACCTGCTCCTCTAAATCTTCGAAACGCCGCACCGCTGGAGTTCGGCCCAGGGAAAAAATCTTTATTATCAAGCGTGTACATCGTCATGCCCTGTCCTGAACTCCGTAGTGTCGAAGAACAGGTCAATCGGCGTGCAGTTGCACGAGCTGACCCGAGCGCAGGGAGCAGGATACCGATCAACAACGCAATGATCGCAATGACGACCAACAGCTCGATAAGAGTAAACGCTCGGGATTGTGTTCTTGAGTTGTGTCGTTGTCTTTGCATGATGAATCTCTTTTCTGTACTTCTGTTGATCATTTCTGCTGTTCAGTCCCCGAGCCAAGCATAACTATTTAATCCGTATGGGCTTATCTTCTGTGACTTTAACAGGCTTATTGATGTCTGGTATCGCGTCAGCTGGTACTTCAATTTGATCGATCGCTGATCGATATCGTTCCCAGACAAACCATTGCCCATCCTCTTCATAAATTGGCAACAATGCTATTTTTTCCGTTTCAGGATTCCTTGCTGGGAGAAACACCGCATTCTTTCCCTTAAGATTCGCCGTGTATCGCTGCCCGGTCTGGGCATCGACCAACATCAAGCTGTCTGCCAACTGCGACTCAATAGACTCAGTGCCAATTATCCTGAACGCAGAAAACGCTATTGCCGCGAGCGCCACAACAACCAAAACAATCTGCCAAGGTTTCACATTTTCCATATACAGTTTCCGATCGAAGAGTCATTTCTTCGCTGTTTGTCAGTCAGTATTGTCTGCCGCCACATCTCAAATGGCAACCCATCATATGTGGAGACCTTGTTGATGCCATAGCCGGCACGATCTCTTCTTTACGGGCTACTCCCGCTGAACATCTACGCTTACCGGATAATGATCCGCAGCATAGCCTTCAAATGTATCGAGTGCACGCCAATCGATCCCGCTGGGACGCGCAGCGGTCCCCAATACAAAGCCTGCATCCTCGTGAAGATACCCGATCGCCGCCGAATTCGCAAGTATCAAGTCAATTCTACGGCTTGATTCATGCGTAATGATCTCTTTTCCAGAGTATTTACTGTCTGCAAAGATATCGTTAAACCCGTTTTTCAGGTAGATTTGGACACTTTCGTCACTCACTTGGGCATTAAAATCACCCAATATCACGATCGCACGCCCTGGATGCTTGTTTTCCACTTCTTTCGCAAGTTTGACAATCATCCGTGCTTCAGCTTCGCGCCAATACTGGCTGAATCGTCCAGATTTGTGATGGACGACAAATAGGGTCAGTGTTGTGGTCTCGCCGCCTTCGGTCATTGCAGGGATTTGGACATCGAGTTTGAGCGGCGAACGCCGAAACGCGATCGGCTCACCAGCATAATAGTTTTTATTTCTGCCATATTTCTCAGGATGAACCCCGCCGAGTTCCTTACCGATCCACAGTTCTGTGTTTTCGAGCGGGAATCGTGAGAGCACCGCGTTTTCAATTCCACGCGAGTTGCCCGCATCGAGCGAGACCACATATTCGTATCCCATATCAGCAAGATACGCATCCCTGAACCACAGCAACGCATCGAGCGATTCGATCTCTTGCATACAGATCACATCAGAATCAAGCTTATGAATCGCACGAGCGACCGCGATCATCTGATGCACCGGCTTGGTATTGTCCGCATCATCATTGCGCCCGGTGAGGGTCGGGTCATCGACATCATCAAACAGGTTTTC